>JAGQPC010000001.1 GCA_020426925.1 Planctomycetales bacterium
GCTGTCTTCCAAAGCTGCTGAAGCAGATAGCATCGAACTGCTAGGTTGGCTGGAACTTCCGCTGGATGATGCTCCCGCGAAAATCATTACAAGCTTCAACGAAGGATTCGTTCCGTCGTCCATCGATTCCGATTTGTTTTTGCCGAACTCGCTAAGAGAAAAACTGGGGATCGATGACAGTCGGCGGCTGTATGCTCGTGACATTTATGCGGCGAACGTGATCGCGGCCAGCAGCCAAAAACTCCGCGTCATCGTTGCTCGGCACCGTGGCGACGGCGAACCGGCGCTGCCGAGCAGGCTGCTTTTTGCAGCCGACGATGCAACAATACTGCGTCGATCGCTTCAAGTGTTTGCCGATCAGGCCGAGAAAGCGAAAACGCATGTCTCGAGCGATCTCCCAACGAAGCACTCGTTCTACATCCCCAAACCGCCGCCACTGGAACAGCCAATTGATAAGCTGAGCGTCACGGCGTTTCGAAGTTATCTCGCTTGCCCCTATCGGTTCTACTTGCAGCACGTTTTGCGGCTTGACGATTCGACCGACGCGAGTGCCGAACTGGATCCTCGAGCATTCGGAACGCTCACGCATGCGGTTCTGGAAGATTTCGGTGCGGGCCCCGAGTGCAATTCTCAGAATTCCGAAACGATCAAACAGTTTCTCGACCACGCGTTGAATGAACGAACCAAACAACAGTTCGGGCGACGTGCTCGACCGGCCGTTCGTGTGCAGATCGAGCAGATGCGAACTCGCCTGCATGCGTTTGCCGAACGCCAGGTGAAATGGCGCGACAGCGGTTGGCGAATTCACTGGACTGAAAATGGTGGAGCCCAACTGGAAACAGAATTCAAGACTCGCCAGAACACTGTGCAGCTAGTTGGTCGCATCGATCGCGTGGATCGTCATGAGGACACAGGTGCGTACGCGATTCTCGATTACAAGACGTCGGAGAGCGGATCGACGCCGAATCAGACTCACGTGAAGCGTGGCGAGTGGGTCGATCTGCAGTTGCCCTTGTATCGCAGTTTCGTCGATGCGCTGAAACTCACGGAGCCTGTCGAACTTGGTTACGTCGTCCTGCCGAACGAAACCGCGAAAGTGGATTTCCTGTTGGCCGATTGGAGCGAAGAAGAGCTTCAATCCGCAGACGAAGTCGCCGCTCACGTCGTCGATTCGATTTGCGCAGAGGTCTTTTGGCCGCCGACTCGTCCGGCTCCTCCGTTTTGCGAAGTGTTCGCGGCGATCTGCCAGGATAACGTTTTCGATCGCGGTGATGGGATCGATGTTCGAGTGGCACGACCAGCTGTTGAAAACGAAGTTGCTGCAGCAGAGGAGACGTCACCATGACCGCGACGACCAGTGCTCCCAACATGACAGAAATGCCCAAACCGCGGAATTCGCAATACACGAATGAGCTTATTCGAGCGTCTGCTGGGACCGGCAAAACGTATCATTTGTCTAATCGCTACTTGCGATTGGTGCTCGACGACGTTCCTGTTCCACAAATCCTAGCTACGACGTTTACGCGCCAAGCGGCACGAGAAATCCTAGACCGCATTTTGCTTCGATTGGCAATTGCCGCGGAGACTGCCGGAGCCGCCGCGGACTTGGCAATGGCGATCGGTAGCGACACCGCCGCCGGTGACCTGGGATTTCAACGCAAGTGCATGGGAAAGCTCCGCGAGCTAACTGCGGCGTTACCGCGAATCCGAGTTTCGACGTTGGATGCGTTCTTCGCTCAGATCGCCCAAGCGTTCAGTTTGGAAATCGGATTGCCTCCCGGTTGGCGGATTGTTGAAGAAGACGAAGAAGCAGCTATTCGTGGTCAAGCCATCGATCGCTATCTTGGCATCGGCAAACCAGAACGAGTCGTGAAGCTGATGCATCTGTTGTCGAAAGGAAAAGCAGAACGCAGCGTTTCTCGCATGATTGCCGACACGGTCATCGACCTCTACGGCATGTTTCTCGATTCGGACCGACGCGCATGGAACTCGCTGTCGCCAGTCAAGCCGCTGGACGACGTTGAGCTAGAAGAAGCGATCATGGAGCTGAATGCGTGCGACGTTGACCAGCTTGATGTCGTGAAGGCGTTCAAGCCGGCCAAAAACAAAGACTGCCACCAAGCTGCTTCACACCAGTGGGACGCGTTTCTGGCAGACGGTATTGCGAAGAACATCTCGCAAGGGCTCCGCACGTACGGAAACGGCAAGAAAAACGAGATTCCCGATTCGCTGCAGGCTCTGTACGAACCGTTGATCAAACATGCTCTTGCGCTGCTGCGAAACCAAATCGCATTGCAAACCGAATCGACGTTTACGTTGCTCAATGGTTTTGATGATCAATACCAGGAGTTGAAGCACGATACTCGAAGCTTGAGGTTTGACGACATCAATCGTTCGTTGTTGCCGTTCGCAAAAGCCGATTCCTTTCGGCAAATCGCGTATCGCATGAATGGGCTGATCGAGCATCTGTTGCTTGACGAATTTCAAGATACGTCGCTCGACCAATGGCGAGTGATCCGTCCGTTCGCGGAATATGTTGCTCGCGATTCAAACCGGTCGTTTTTTTGCGTCGGTGACGTGAAGCAAGCGATTTACGGTTGGCGCGGCGCCGACGCCGACATCCTGGATCAGCTCGGCCAGCAACTGCCAGAAATCGAACCGTTGGAACTTACCGATAGCTATCGCTCATCCGAGACAGTCATCGCGTTCGTGAACGATGTGAACCGTGGTTTGGCGAACCATCCAACTCTTGATGCCGATGAAAACAAAGCGGCAGAAGATTGGCGCGACGCGTTTCCAACGCACGCGACGGCTCGAAAGGAACTGCCTGGACACGTCACGATCGAAACGGCTCGTTATCCCAGCGACGACGAAGAAGCACAGGCCGATCTTGTTTTTGATTGTTGTGCAGAACGAGTCGCAGAGTTAGTAAATGGCTGCCCAAGTGCGTCCGTCGCCGTGCTGACTCGATCGAACGATGCAGTCGCCAAGATAATTTTTCGGCTTCAACAACATGGAGTGGCGGCCAGTGAATTGGGTGGTAACCCTCTGACCGATTCGGCTGCGGTGCAACTGATTTTGTCGAGATTGAAACTGGCGGATCATCCGGGCGATTCTGTTGCGTTCTTCCACTTGCAGAATTCGCCCTGGGCCGACGAACTGAAAATCTCATCCAAAGAATCGGGGCCGTTCTCGCTGTCGGAGCAGACTCGTCGCCAGCTTGCCGATTTGGGTTTCGGTGCAGCGATCGAAACTTGGGCGAACGAGCTGAAGCGATTTTGCAATCCTCGCGAATGGCGAAGACTTCGGCAGCTGGTGGAAATGGGGTTCGTATTCCAGCGTCAAGCGGAACAGCCGACGGAGTTAGGGTTTTCTGGGCAACGTCGAATCAAATTCCGCACGCAGCCGTTTATTCGACGAGTCGAAACGCAGCGTGTTGCCGACCCTTCGGCTGATCAAGTCAGCGTGATGACCATTCATAAATCGAAAGGTCTGCAGTTCGATGCTGTGTTCGTGGTCGAACTTGATAAACGAAAATCACAAGCTCCAAAGTGCGTTGCACATCGACCGTCACCCTTCGACGGGATTGATCAAGTCGTCCGGTATGTACCGAGCAAGATCCTGGAAAACTTTCCGGCTAAGATCCAGCGATTGCACCATGAATCGGCACGAGCAAAATTCCGCGAAGACCTTTGTGTATTGTATGTGGCGATTACACGAGCAATCCACGCGTTGCATTTGATCGTGGCTCCTAGCAATCCGAAAGCAAAAGTGCATCGGCTTCCGAAAACAGCAGCTGGTTTGATTCGCGCCGCCGTCGATCTGACTGACCCGATCGAAGAATCGACGGTCGTTTACGAAACTGGCGATCGAAATTGGTTTGCGTCGAAAAATGCGAATGCCGAAAATGTCGAGTCAGAAGGATCGGGCGATTCGGTCGTCACAAAACGTGCTCCAATTCGGTTGCGGACGCCCGCAGATCGAATGGTTTCAGGGCTTTCTCCGTCAAGTCGCGAAGGTGGAGGACGAGTTCGACTTGCCGACCGGCTCAGTCTGGAAAGCTCGATGGGGATGCTCTACGGCACATTAGTGCATGCGTGGTTTGAGCAAATCAGATGGCTGGGCGACTTTGATACGGCGAAAGAAAAGGGTCGGCTGATGCGTATTGCGCAGCAGATCGGATTTCCTCAACAGGAAGCCGAAAACGTGTGGCTCCAATTTAGAGATTCCTTGAAAAATGCCGAACTCGAAACGCTGTTGGACCGCGACAGGTTTGCTCAAACGTACTTAAACCGCGCGTCAGCAATCGCGGAAGTTCAGGTTCGAAACGAGCAGCCGATAACGGCGCTGCTGGACGGACAAGTGACATCAGGTTTTGTCGATCGATTGGTGGTCGCGGTCGACGAAAGTGGCTGCCCGACCGGAGCGGTAATCATCGATTACAAAACGGACAAGCTAGAGGCCGATGATACGAACTCGATCTTGAGAAAAGTCGATCACTACCGGCCTCAATTGAAAGCATATCGTCGCGCGATCTCGCAGATGCTGAATCTTGATCCCGCCAGCGTAAGTTCATACTTGGTGTTCTTGAATGTCGGCAGGGTAAAGCAGGTAACTTAGACGGCCGTCTGCATTCCAGTTCGCTTGAGACGAAACATGAATTTTTTTCGTGCGAATTCAAAGTTTTCAAAAGTTCTTTTTGTGTGCTAATTAGCACGTCTAAACCGGTTTTTCCAAGCGTTTATGCTTGACTTTATGCCGTGCAACCGGTGCAAGCCGGTCAGATCTACTCCGGCAATTCAGCATCTCAATCTTTTTACCTAAACTTCCTGGATTTACTGGGCTTCGTAGGTGCCACGTCCTGTTGACACGGATTGCATGCATGCTACCTTATCGCGCTACACCTTTTTTACCTACTCAACGCAATCGTAAAAGTTGAGCCAAAAAAGGAATTCAAGCTGTTGCGACAGGAACCGTCGAGGTCGTTGCGGCTACACGATAAATCAGCGACGGAATCGAATTAGGCAAGTACTTGACGTTGGAGGTCTATGCCATGAATCGCAAAGTTCTAGGTGGAATCGCTGTGTGTGCCGCGATTCTGGGCGTCGCTATTCTCGGAAGCGACACGAAAGTTAATGCTGGCATCTTTGGTTGCAACGGTGGTTGCGGCGGTGCTCGCAAGTGTGGTGGTTTGAAGCTATTCAAAAACCGTTGCAGCGGTAACAGCTGCAGTGGTGCTGTCGCTGATTGCGGTGGCAGTGACTGCGGTGGATGCAGTGGTCGAGTTGGACTGCTTGCACGTATTAAAGCCAAGCGTGCTGCACGCTGCAGTGGTGCATCGTGTCACGGTGATTCGTGCCACGGCGCATCTTGCCATGGTGCTTCGTGCGGTGGAGACAGCTGCAACGGTTGCAGCTGCAAAGGTCGTGTAGGCCTTCTCGCTCGCCTGAAAGCACGTCGTGCTGCTCGCCGCTGCGGTGGATGTGGTGGCCCAGCTGACTGCTGTGGACCAGCTCCTGCTTGCTGCCCAGCGCCTACGTGCTGCCCAAAGCCTTGCTGCCCAGAAACTTGCTGTGAAGCATGCTGCAACGGTGGTGCTGAAGTAGTCGTCGAAGAAGAAGTTGTTGAAGAAGTTCCAGCTGTTGAAGAAGCTGCCGCAGAAGCTGCCGCTGGCGCGTAAGCCAAATGGTTGTCTGAACTTAGTATCAGACTTAAACACCTAAATCAAAGGATCGAGCTTTCAAAGGGCTCGATCTTTTTCTTTGGGCCAGCGGAACTGACCGCAATCACGCGTCCGCACTAAGTTGTCGACGACTGCTCATGGTTCTCATCAGCGTTTCAGCTTATCATTGGTGCCAAGCTAACTCTCTCGGCACCAGTTACGGTCGAACGCAAAGTGAACGAAGCCACAACTGACCAACCTAAAGCATCTACAGATTCCAATGCGGAGATCACAACTGGTCAGGTTGTCATTTCGATGTTGGTCGGTCTGCACATTGTTTTCCTGCTTGCGTGTGTGTTTTCTGGGAACGCGGACTCGCAATTAGTCAGACGCCTGGCATCTACGGCAGCTCCTCATTGCGCGATTGGGTTAAGGACCAACTACGCTCCTGACTTCCATTTATCCCAATCGATGGATTTTGAAGATGACCATCACTTTGAAGTCGTTGTCGGCAACGAAGTCGTCGCGAAGTTCCCATCAGCACAAACCAATGAAACAGGAAGCCGAGAAGGATTTCGATATCAACGATTTCGCAAAATGGCTCGTCAAGCGGCGAAAGCGCTAGTCAGTGAAGACGATGCCACTCTGTCCGAATTGGTTCGCGGAATTGGTGAATACGTGAACTCGCGCGACGGGACCGAGCGGATGGTTATTCGCCTGGTCGCATTCCGACCCTACGATTGGCGAGAAGAGCCACCGCAGGCATTGGCAGATTCGCTCGACCCAGTTTTTTACGAAGAGCTGTATGCTGCGGACGTGTGGTTGGCTCGATCGGGCGACATCAGCGTTCACAAACGAGTGCCGCCCGCAGAAGCCGCTCCACCTGTAGGGAGTAGCAAGTGAACCGATTCTATCTTGGTCGATTAGCTCACGAGTTTGGAGCAACATGGATGCGGTTCTGGTTTTCAAAGGCCAACGATCGCTTAGCTGCGCGGATGAGGATCGCCATCGGGATCATTTGCCTACTGTGGCTCTACTCGTTTTCAACGGATGTTGCGGATTGGTTTGGGCCAAAAGGCGTTCTGCGAACACAGGCGATCCGGAATATCGAATCGAGTTCATTGCTCGACTCGCCCGCAAGCCAATGGCGGTTCTCGCTGTTGGACTATTGCACGACTAATTCGCAAGTCGCGACATTCCATTTGGTGGCATTTGGGTTGGCGGCCGCTTTCACGATCGGGTTCGCCACACCGTTCACTAGCATTGCGACGTTGGTCGCAGTCAGCTCGTTTGTCCAGCGGGCGCCGATCCTGTTTGGAGCTGCGGAACACCTTTTGCTTTCTGCAATTCTGTATCTGTGCATCGCGCCTTGCGGCAAGCACCTATCGCTAGACGCGTTATTGAGTCGCCGTGGCAAAACGGCTGACGATCTTACTCCGACTGCAAGTGAATCTCGTTCGGTCCGTTCGAATATTGCGCTTCGACTCATACAAATTCATCTTGCGATCGTTTTGTTGTACTCGGGACTGACGAAACTGTCGGGAGTCGTTTGGTGGAACGGAGACGCGGTCTGGTGGATGCTTGTGCAACCGGAATCGGCTCTGGTCGACTTTTCGCGTCTGGGCGCAGATTTGTACGGCGAGTTGATCATGAACGCTTGGACATACGCGATCGTCGGTACGGAACTGATCGCAGCGACACTGATTTGGTTTCGACTTGTTCGCCCGTTGATCATCACGGCCTGCGTAATCGTGTATCTATCGCTGATACCACTGACGGGGCTGGTTGGATATTGCAGCATCATGATCGTCCTGTTGTTTTCGTTCTTGCATCATTCTGATTCTGGAGATCCAAAACTATGTACGGCCTAAACCGACGCGGTTTTCTGGTTGGATCAGCGGCTGCTGCCGCAACGCTTGGTCATGGAGTTGCGTCAAGACGGTTACTCGGAGCGGACTCCAATCCCGAACCCGAACGCCACACATCGAAGTTCAAGTTCAGCTTGGCCGCATACAGCTACCGAGGGCTCCTAAGCGGTGAATCTCCAGAGTTGACCTTGTTTGATTTTGCTGACGATTGCGCGAAGTTCGGTTTGGAAGGCACCGAGCTTACGTCTTACTACTTCCCGTCACCCGTCACGACCGACTATCTGACTCGACTTCGCCGACACTGTTTTCGCCAGGGGCTCGATGTTTCCGGAACGGCGATCGGCAACGATTTCGGATTCACGCCAGGGCCTGAACGTGACAAGCAGATCGCTCAAACGAAGGGGTGGATCGAACACGCGGCCAAACTTGGTGCTCCTGTGATCCGCATTTTTGCGGGCCACAAAAAGCCAGGTGTCGACGGTGCCACGACGCACAAATTGATGGTCGAAGGTATCGAAGAATGCTGCGAAGTTGCCGGTCAACACGGTATTCACTTGGCGTTGGAAAATCACGGCGGCCCAACTTCAACGGCGGACGGACTGTTGGAGTTGGTTCGCGACGTGAAGAGCCCGTGGTTTGGTGTGAACCTGGACACCGGAAATTTCAGAACCGACGATGTGTATCGCGACATCGAACGTGTTGCAGAGCTCGCGATCAACGTGCAAGTGAAAGTCGTGACGAAGACGCTCGACGGCAAGAACGAGCCGACCGACTTCAAACGCTTGGCTTCGATTCTGAGGAGCAGTCGATATCGCGGGTATGTCGTGCTCGAATATGAAGAAGCCGGCAACCCTCGAGCCGAATGCGAGCGATATCTGGACAGCCTTCGCGACGCGTTTAATGCGTGACGTGCCGAGACAGCTAAGGCACCGAAAGTTGCTGGCCGCTATCTTTCGGCCCGAGGCTCAAAATCAGCGGGACAGCTTTTGTGGCCCATGCTTCGGGATCTTGGTAGCCATCGGCTGACGATCCCCAAGCTGTCTGCAACATGTCGGTATTGATGACTCCTGGGTTGAGAGCTACTGCAACGAAGCCTCGGGGTAGCTCTTGTGCGAGTGCGCTAGTTAATCCTTCGATCGCCCATTTAGTAGCGCAGTAGGGAGCAACTTCCGGAGACGTCGAACGACCCCAGCCCGAACTGAAATTCACGATAACGCCAGAGCCATTTTCAATCATCGCCGGCACAAAGTTTCGGATCGTATAGAACGTCCCGTTCACGTTGACCGCAAATAGTTCGGAGAACTCGTCCACGGGAACGTTCCACAGTTCCGTCGTTTCGTTGATGAGGGCCGCGTTGTTGATCAAAATGTCGGGCGGACCGTGAGACGCAACCACGCTTTCAGCCCACGCTTCGACATTTGCATGGTCGGCGACATCGACAGTGTCGAAGCGATGTGGCTCGCCAAACTCGTCGCGAAGCCGATTGATCGCAGACTTGGACCGAGAGCACCCAATCACGACGTGGCCTGCGTCGCGAAAGCCATCAGCCATCGCTCGTCCTAAGCCTCGACTCACTCCCGTGATCACAATGCGTTTCATAATAACTCCGTCAGCAGTAGTCCAGCGACTCCGCTCGCTGGGCGCTCGCCAAACTCAATCTGTAAATACGAATATCATTGAGCACCGAACACATGCGTCCAATCCTTGACCAAGTGTATTTGCTACAATGTCGTATCAAATTCCAACCACGAGGTGAATCATGCATCGACTCCGACACCGTTGGTTTGTTCTTTGTTTGGCGTGCTGGGGAGCATCGACAATGGCAGCTGATCGACTGACCGGAAAACCGTTTGCGACTCGGTCCGAAGTTATCGCCAAAACCGGAATGGCAGCGACCAGTCATCCGTTGGCGACTCAAGTGGCGGTCCAAACGCTTCAGAAAGGTGGCTCCGCGGTTGACGCGGCGATTGCCGCTAACGCTGTCTTGTGTCTGGTGGAACCAACAGGCTGCGGAGTCGGCGGGGACCTGTTCGCGATCGTTTGGAACCAGGCCGAAAAAAAACTCCACGGGCTAAACGCGAGCGGCCGATCTCCGCAACACCTCACGCTTCAGATGCTGCAAGACAAAGGTCTGACGAAGATTCCGGCGTATGGCCCGTTGCCGGTTTCGGTGCCAGGTTGTGTTGACGGCTGGTGCGAACTGCACGGGAAATTCGGAAAGCTTCCTTTGGAACAAGTACTGGCTCCTGCGATTGAATACGCAATGGCGGGAGCACCGATTACCGAAGTGATCGCCTACTATTGGTCTGGCGGAGTGAAAACGTTCAAAGACTATCCAGGGTTTAGCGACGTATTTATGCCGAACGGTCGAGCTCCTGTAAAAGGTGAACTCTTTCGTAATCCGATGCTTGCCAAAACGTTGTCGCGAATCGCAGCAAGCGGCCGTAACGGATTCTACACGGGACACGTTGCCGACACTGTTGGCAAGTTCATTGCGGAACAGGGCGGCTACCTGTCAGCGAAGGATTTCTCGGACCATCGGTCCGAATGGGTCGATCCCGTTTCGCTCGATTACCGAGGCTATAAAGTCTGGGAACTGCCGCCTAACGGGCAGGGCATCGCCGCGCTACAGATCTTGGGCATCATGGAAAACTTCGATGTTGCGGGCATGGGATTCGGAAGCACCGAACATGTTCACGCGTTTATCGAGGCAAAGAAGCTCGCTTTTGAGGACCGAGCTCATTTTTACGCCGACATGAAATTTGCAAACGTGCCTGTCGATAAACTGGTCTCGTCCAACTACGCGAAAAAACGATTTGCACAAATCGACATGTCTCGCGCGGCGAAGAGCTACGATGCCGGCACGGAATTGATCGAATCGGGCGACACGATTTATCTGACCGTGGCTGACAAAGACCGGAACATGGTCTCGTTCATCCAAAGCAATTTCCGAGGATTCGGTTCGGGCATGTGTCCGCCTGGATTGGGTTTCTGCTTGCAAGATCGAGGTGAACTGTTTTCACTCGATCCCAACCACGCGAACAAGTTCGAACCAGGCAAGAGGCCGTTTCATACGATTATTCCTGCGTTTATCACCAAGGACGGCAAACCATTCATGAGTTTCGGCGTTATGGGCGGCGCTATGCAGCCTCAAGGTCACGCTCAAATCGTGATGAACGTCGTAGATTTCGGTATGAACCTTCAAGAGGCTGGAGACGCGCCGCGAATACGGCACACTCGGTCTTCACAGCCGACTGGCGAATCTATGACTGATGGCGGAAGCGTGCATTTGGAATCGGAGTTTCCGGCGGTTACCGTTCGCGAGTTGCTAAAGCGCGGACACAAGATCGAGCCCAGCGTCGGTGGATACGGAGGCTACCAAGCGATTCGGTACGATGCCGAGTTAGACGTCTACTTCGGCGCATCGGAATCACGCAAGGATGGCATGGCGTCTGGGTATTAATAGCGATCCGAGCAACCGCTTTGCGTTCGCGGTTGTCCGCACAATACTCTCGTTTCCTACGCGCGTCAGCAGTAGGAAGATGTCGTCATTGGGTAGGGGAATTGGCACCGTATCGCACAACCAGATTGCCGCTGAGGTTCCTATGAAAACGAAACTGCTCGTTTGGCTGTTGGTCGGTTGGGCCAGTGTTGCATTCGGCGCGCAGAATGTCGTCGTGCTGCTGGACGATTCTGGTTCGATGGAAGAACAGATGCGAGGCCAATCAATTCGGCGAATCGACGCTGCCAAGGATGCGTTACTAACGGTTCTCGCGCAACTACCTGCAGACGCGAACGTGGGGGTGTTGGCATTGAACGGTTCAACGGGAAACGGCCAATGGATCATTGAGCTTGGTCCAGTTGATAAATCGAATATACGTGGCGCCGTCGAGCAGATTCGTGCTGGTGGCGGCACCCCTTTAGGAACCTTCTTGAAGGAAGCGACGGACGCACTTTTGGAACTCCGGGCAAAGCAGATTTACGGCACGTATCGGTTGTTGGTTGTGACCGATGGAGAGGCGAACGACGGCAATTACTTGAACGCAGTGTTGCCAGACGTCCTGAGCCGAAACATCGTCGTCGACGTGATTGGCGTTGATATGGCAAACGACCACAGTCTGGCGACTCAGGTCGATACGTACCGGCGAGCCGATGACCCGGCATCGCTGACGCAGGCCATTTCGGAATCGCTCGCTGAGGTCAACGACGCTCTGGGTGATGAATCTGGAGCCGACTACGATTTGCTTGAAGGCCTTCCGGATGAAAGTGCTCTGGCTATCATTTCCGCACTGGGAACGAACTCGAATAATCCAATCACGCCGGCTGCTGAGCTGTTTGATACGCCGCATCATCTGCAGCCAGTCCATTCGACTAGCACGCACGTTTCAACTGGGCCTTCACCCGTAGCGATATTGGCTGTTTTCGGTTTCCTTGCGTTCAGCGTAATCGTAATTGTCAGTAAAATGCTCGCCGGACAGCGTTAGCTCTACCCGCACCGGCTATGGCGTCGCGATCGAAATTCAACTCGACTCGTGCGTCATGCCCGTATGGCGTACATTGCTGTAGGAATCTACGTGGAATTGAGGTGTTCCTGTGTCCAAAGGAAAACTGTTAGCGATATGTGTGGTCTGGCTGGCCATCGTTGCATGCGGTGCCATCGCGTGGCGTTTGCTCGTCGTACCGGCTCAAGAACAGCAAGCCGAAGCGGAACACCAGGAAACGATTGCGACAACGTCGGGCGAGTCTAGGTACGACCACACGATCAATTTTGCGTTGGATGGATTTAGCGGTTACGCGATTCTCCGCTCAAACGAATTCCGATCTACTCTTGCCGACGATCGAATCCGAATACAACTGAACGATGATCGCGCGGACTACGCGGCTCGACTCAGCGGACTTCAATCAGGCAACACGCAGATGGCGGCGTTCACGATCGACGCGTTGATCAAGGCGAGTGCCACTTTGGGAGACATGCCTGCTGTCATCGTCGCGATCATTGATGAAACTCGAGGCGCGGACGCGATGTTAGCGGGGAAAACGGTCGTGCCAAATGTTGCATCTTTGAATCGACTGGAAACTCGATTTGTGCTGACGCCCGATTCGCCAAGCGAAACGCTCGCACGAGTCGTTATGTCAGAATTCGCGCTGGATCAGCTGCCGCAAGATCCATTTATTCGCACTAACGGTCCAGCCGAGACGCTCGCGAAGTTCCGTGAATCGGGCTCGGAAACAGCAAATGTGTTTGTACTTTGGGAACCGTTTGTATCGGAAATGTTGTCCGACAAATCGATGCATGTGGTCGTCGATAGCTCTAGCTTTCGCGGATACATCGTCGACGTGATCGTGGCCAATCGCGAGTTTCTGCGTCAAAAGCCGAAGACTGCGGAAAAAGTGCTCGCCGCCTATTTTAAGACTGCGTACGCATACCGAAACAAGATGACGGATCTCGTCTTGGCCGATGCCAAACAGCAAAAGGAAAAACTAAGTCCAGAGCGAGCCGCGAAATTGGTCGGTGGCATTCGCTGGAAAAACACGCAAGAGAACTTCGCTCACTTCGGCATTCACGAAGGTGAAACGCTGCAGCACGTCGAGGACATGATCACGAACATTACCAACGTCCTGCTACGCACCAAGGGCATTTCAGCCGATCCGACCGGCGGTCAGCCAAATCGCCTGTTCTTTGGTCAGATGCTGAAGGATCTCAAAGACAGTGATTTTCATCCGGCGCTTTCAAGCGAAGCGATAGCCAGCGAAGCGATCACGTTGCCTCGGCTAAGCGACGACGAGTGGACGCGAATTCGCGAAGTTGGCGAACTGAACGTTCAATCGCTCGCATTTGCGCGAGGCACATCCAGTTTATCAGGAAGCAGCCACGCGACGTTGGACGACCTGGTTAAAACGCTCAATAATTGGCCGCAGTACTACGTCAAAGTGATCGGTGATGCGTCGCGTCGCGGCAATGTCGCCGCGAACAAACAACTCGCAGAATCGCGAGCACAGGTTGCCGCCGAGTACCTCGTCCAACGAGGAATTGATACGAATCGAGTTCGTTCAGAGGCGGTCGATCCGACCGGGGCAACGCGGGTATATTTTGTGCTGGGCGAGGCGCCGTACTAAACATATAGATAACTCGGTTGCAGCAACGGCACCTCGATTAACACAACGGCCCCGTGATCATTATCCAGACTGATGTCCAAGAAACGCGCAAGCCAAGCGGTTCGACGCAAAGTGCTGCTTGATATCTTTGCAGCGCCCAGCACGCTACTCCCAGTGGCGGGCGGATTGACCGCGCTGATGGCTTCGTGGGCTACCAGCGGGAACGCGATGTTGACATTCGCCGGAATCGCGGGTGTTCTTGGAGGGATTGGTGTATGCGCAAGTCGGCTGATTCTTGGATTAGACAAACTGACGCAAGATGCCTATGACTTTATCGTAGACCGCCAGCGGGCCGACCAAGAATCCGCGCTGGAGCTGCTCGATGATCGTCTAGTACAGGACCGCGATCCGCGAACGCAGAATTGTTTGCGCGAGCTTCGGAATCTGTATTCGTCGTTGAAGGCAAAAGTTGATTCGGGCCGAATTACGCCGGCTGCTTACGACGTCATTGAAGGCGTCGACAAAATGTTCAGCGTATGCGTCCAGCACCTCGGGCAGTCGCTTGAGTTGTGGGAAACGGCGAAAACGATGCGAGGTCCTTCCCGTGAATCAATTCTTCAGCAACGAAACGAACTAATTGAGGAAGTGTGTAAATCGGTCGTACACTTGGGAAGCACAGTGGAACAATTTCATCTAGTGACGACTCAGAAAAATCGGCAAGACCTCGCTCGGCTTAGAGAAGAACTCGACGAATCACTCGAAATAGCACGTCGTGTCGAAGAACGAAAAGCAACGTTGGCTGAATCAAATCAGTACAGCGATTTTCAACGGGAATAACCAAGAAGACTTTACTTTATGGAGAGAAACATGAAATACGTATCGCTTGCATTTGTAATCGGAACTGTCGCCATCGTTGGCTGCAAAAGTTCGTCCGAATCAACCACACCGCAGAGCATAAAAGCGGACGCCAACACGCCGTCGTTCAGTCTTGCGTGGAGCGAGTACCCAAGCTGGAGCGTTTTTGGCGTCGCAGACGAGCTCGGGCTGATCGATGGGGCAAAGGGCTCGCTCGGTTCGATCGAAGAGAAGCATGGTGTCGACATCGTGCTCAAGCAAGCAGGCTACGATTCTTGTCTGAACATGTTTGGTTCCGGTGAAGTCGATTCGGTTTGCATTACAAACATGGACGCGTTAATCGTCAGCCCCAGTCGAGCAGGTGTGGCAGTATTGCCAACCAGTACGAGCAAAGGTGCCGATGCCTGCTTGGTAACGGAACAAGTTGCCGACATCGACGCACTGAAGAACTTCAAAGTACACGGCTTGCAAGGAACCGTTTCGCAGTACTGCTTCGTACGATGCCTGGAAAAAGCAGGCAAGAATGAAAGCGATTACCAGTTTTCGAATCAAGACCCCGCCGCTGCAGCTCAGGCACTGAAAAGTAAGAACGAATCGCATCAAGCCATCATGGTGTGGAATCCATTTGTTTTGCAGTCGCTGCGAGATCGTAGCGATGTTCGCGTGCTGTTCGATTCTTCGCAAATCGAAGGCGAAATCGTTGACATGATTGTCGTCGGCAAAGACAAAATGGGAGAGGAAGGCGCGGACAAATTTGTCAAAGCCGTTGCCGAAGCGTTCTATGAAGTTGGCAAGTCGATCGATGGAACGGAACGAGGCGACGAAATCCTGGTCGCTTTGGGCAAGAAGTTTTCAAACCTAGGGTTGGAAGACATGAAACAAGTCGTTGAGCAAACGGTTTTCTACCAGACTCCAGCTGACGCCAAAGCATTGTTCGCGGGCGAAACGTTCCGTAACAATATGCAGACCGTCGTCGATTTCTGCACCAGCCATGACGGGCTTGTTGCCGAAGCAGACGTGTCAATAGGTTACGGTGACGAGGAAGGTGATGTAAAACTACGATTCGACGCATCCCTGTTGCCATAACGTCGAGCCGCATCAAAGTCGATGTCGCTTGACCGCGGCATCGACAAACGAGGCGATACTCGATGTTCATGATTCGCAAGCCGATTCCCCGATCTGTCTCGATCGGGCTTGGAATAGCATCGATTCTGGCTTTGATCAGTTGCTACGGTTGGTTGGCAAACGGCCGCGCCAGCATCAAGCGACAAGAAGCTAGGCAACAGCTGGAAAAGACAAACGCGGACCTAGGTTCGTTACGGTCTCAACTCGCTTCCAATCCAAATGACGCCGAACTGTCCAAAAGAGTCGATCGGCTGGAAACGCAAGCTTCTAACTTGCAGTCTGAAGTAGTATCTGCCGTCGACCGGTCGATGCCAACATACGGAAGTCTCTATCGCGATGGCTTATTGCGAGTCCTG
>JAGQPC010000782.1 GCA_020426925.1 Planctomycetales bacterium
CGCTGGACATGGAAGGATCTCCATTCAAGCCACGCGGTTGGGGTGTTGGTCTACGTGATGAAAACACGTTGCTGGCGACTACTTATGGAAGAGTCGACTTTGACGAACCGAGCGGCGGTGTCATTGAGGATGGCGAGTGGCGTCATTTGGCCTATATCTTCCACCCAGATCGAGGATCCGTGGAGTTTTTCATCGACGGAGAATCGACAGGCATCGAGACCGATAGCCCCGTCGGCATGGCGAACGCGTTAGCCAATGACGACTATCTTATTGGAGCGTTGAATCTAACTTCGACCAACAACGGACAGTTTTTTCGAGGACTGATTGATGATGTGCGAATCTATGACGGACCGCTATCACCGTCCGAAATCAGATCGATCATGGCGCCGTCTTCGGACGCAGAAGGAACCGTTCGATACTTGGTGCCACAGAACGCGACTGTGGATTCGACATGGATGCAGAATAACTTTGACGATTCGTCATGGTTAACAGGTCCCGCTGCGATCGGTTACCAAATCAATCCGATTGGCATTGGAGGCGTCATCAAGCAGCCCGTGCCGCGCGGAACTCGATCGGTCTACATCAGAAAATCGTTCCACGTAGACGATGCTAACGATGTGTCCAGCGTAGTGCTGCGGATGAAGTACGACGACGGCTTCGTGGCCTATCTTAACGGCAGCGTCATCGCCACGTCGAATGCTCCGAATTCACTCCGATTCGATTCGGTTGCTAGTTCGAATCGCGATAATTCGCTGGCTGCCGAATGGACCTTCGTTGATGTCAGCCGTCATTCAGATCTGCTTGTGGACGGAACGAACGTACTTGCAATCCATGCTTTAAATGATTCCGCGTCCAGCAATGAATTCCTGATTTCGCCCGACCTGATTGTGGTCGGTAAAACTCACGTCTATCTCGATGCGGCGACACCCGGAACCATTAATTCGAATGGCAACGATTTTGGTCCGTTAATCAAACAAGTTGCTCACTCGCCGAAAATACCGCGAGCCGGACAAAACATCATCGTAACGGCTCAAGTATCGGAACTGTCTGCCCCGATTGCCAACGTGACACTTCGTTACCGAGCCATGTACGGCGATGAGCAATCTGTTCGCATGAACGATTCGGGAAGTCGAGGCGACGCTGTTGCCGGCGATGGAATCTATTCGGCAATCATTCCGGCCAGGATGGCGTCAATCGGAGAAATGGTCCGGTACTATGTGACGTCGCAAGATACGTCCGGTCGCAGCATGCGGGAACCATTCCTGCCCAATGCGTCTAATACGTCCGGTTACCCCGAATATTTGGGCACCGTGATCTACAATCCAAACGTCAACACCAACCTTCCGGTTTTTCAGTGGTTTGTTCCAGATCCCGCGTGGCACATGCGACGCCCCGGAGATGTGAATGGCGGCAACAACCGGACGTGGACGACGGCATCTGCGTTTTTTGACGGGGAGTTCTACGACAACATTCGAGTTCGCACACGAGGCTCGGCCACCGTTCAAGGATGGCCAAAGCCAAAGTTTAAGTTTGAATTCAATGACGCTCATGAATTTCGATACGCTGATGATCAAGAACGAGTTGACGAATTCAACCTGCAATCTCATTACATCGAAGTGCTGCCAAATGCAGGGCTCGGATCAACGGCCGTTGCGTACATGCGAGAAACGCTTGCGTACGAATTCCTCCAGGAGATTGGCGTGCCCGCATCGACGGCGTTTCACATGCGAGTCCAGCAAAACGGCGAGTTCTACTCGCTGGCGTCTTTCATCGAACAAGTTGACCGAACATTTCTACGGCGAAACGGGTTCAATGATGACGGGCCCATGTACAAAGCAACTCCGACCGTGCAGTCGACGCTCGCCCCCAATCCGAATCCAGGGATCTATCGCAAGGTCACTCAAAAAGAAGAACCGTTCGACGACCTACGAGAATTGACCGATGGCATTAATGGAAGGATCGACGGTGTTTCGGTTGAGCAGTACCTCTTCGACAACGTTAACCTGCCGCAAGTGATCAACGAAATGGCCGGTCAAGCGATCTTGATGAACCACGATCGACTGACCAAGAACTACTACATGTACAAGGACGTCAGCGGGACAGGCGAATGGAGCCGCTTTCCTTGGGACGTCGAGCAATCTTTCTCCGATCCTCAATGGGATCATTTCGTTAGCGTGTTGTACGGCGATTCCGAACATACGCAAGGAACTGGCAATGAATCCCAATATCCCAACCATCTTCTCGACGCGATTTTGGATACTCCGCGTACACGGCAGATGTATTTGGAACGCCTCCGCACGCTGATCGACAATTATTTAGGAACCGACGGTCCAGGTTACTTCGAAAATCGCATTGACGAATCGGCTGCGTTGATTTCTCCAGATGCAGCGTTGGATCATGCTCGATGGAACGCTGGAGAAATCGGCCGAGGTATTACCGAACTCAAGAAGAACATTCAAAAACGGCGCGAGGCACTCGCGAGCGATCCACTCGTTCCTCGAAAAGATTTAGTGGTGCGCAACGTCGAGCTGCTGAGCGAAACCGGTCCAGTCGCAGTTCTGGTTCCGTCGGGACCAAACGATGGAAACGCGAACGGAACGACGTGGCAAGTCGGCAACGCGTCATTTCCCGATAAAGAGACCGATGGTTGGACGCAAGGAATCTCCGGCGTCGGCTATGATCGCCGCGACGAGTATCAACAGTATTTTAACGTCGACATAGCGGCCGATTTGGATCCCGATGGAGACGGGACGAATTCGACGAACAGCGTTTATGCTCGGTATAAGTTTGACGTTACAAATCCAGTATCGTTTGACATTCTTGAGCTACGGATGCGTTACGACGATGGCTTCGTCGCTTATCTAAACGGAGTCGAAATCGCGAGAGACCGAGTCCCTGACACAATCCGTTGGGACGATCGTGCCACGCGAGGCCGTGAAGCTAATGACCAATTCGACGTGTTTCCATTTCCCACAACGCGACCCAATGGCGTGACACCAATTTTGCGGGCTGGAACGAACGTACTCGCGATCCATGGATTGAATCGCAGCGTGACCGATTCCGACATGCTAATTCAACCCACACTCGTCGGCGGAATTCTTGAGCCTCGTGAGATTAACGTTCGATTCGGTACTATCAATTCGGATAACGTCGAGTCCGACAACGAGATTGTTTACAACCCGATTTCTGGCAACCAAGACGAAGAATACATCAGCATCATTAACGCAGGAAACGCGGCCATCGATATGTCTGGCTGGATGGTTACCGGAGGTATGGAGGTTCAATTTCAGCCGGGGACCGTGCTGGCTGCCAATTCTACGTTGTACGTAACTCCAGACGTAAATGCATTTCGCGCTCGATCGACTGGGCCGTCCGGAATGCAAAGTCGGTTCGTTCAAGCCGCTGATCGTGGACATCTTTCTAATTTTGGCGAAACGCTTTCGCTGATTGACAACAACGGTGCGTCGGTTGCGACAGTCTCGACGCCAGTTGCTCCGAGTGACGTTCAATCCTATCTGCGAGTCAGCGAGCTGCACTACGATCCTGACGGCCAAGATGACGGAACCGAGTTCATCGAGTTCACCAACATCAGCCGAGGAATGAACGCACACTCGCTCGATTTGTCCGGCGTAACGATTTCCGATGGCCCTAGTGAACCGTTTGTTTTTGCCAGCGGCACGTCGCTCGCG
>JAGQPC010000783.1 GCA_020426925.1 Planctomycetales bacterium
ATGGACCACATGGAGCTCGAAAAAGAACGCGGTATCACGATTACCAGCGCTGCAACGTCGCTCAAATGGAACAACTATGACATTAACTTGATTGACACTCCCGGCCACGTGGATTTCACAGTCGAAGTGGAACGATCTCTGCGCGTACTTGACGGAGCGATCTTGGTCTTGTGCTCGGTGGGTGGCGTTCAAAGTCAATCCATGACGGTTGACCGTCAGATGAAGCGCTACAAGGTTCCGCGATTGGCTTTCATCAACAAGATGGACCGAACCGGCGCAAATCCAAATTCGGTAGTCCAGCAAGTTCGCGAAAAACTCGGTGCGGACGCGGTCGCATATCAAATGCCAATCGGGAAAGAAGACAATTTCAAAGGAATCGTCGATCTTGTCACGATGAAGGCGTACTACTTCGACGGGGAAAACGGCGAAAAGGTCCGTGTCGAAGAGATCCCAGCAGAGCTGCAGGATGCTGCCCAAGAGGCGCGAGATGCGATGCTGGACGCACTGTCGATGTACAGCGACGAACTGATGGAAAAGCTGCTCAGTGAAGAAGAAGTCACCGAACAGCTGATTCACTCGATCACTCGTGCTGCTGTCATTGAGCAAGCGTTCACTCCCGTTTTCATGGGAAGCGCTTTCAAAAACAAAGGTGTCCAGCCACTGTTGGATGCGATAACAAGATACCTGCCCTCACCTCTGGAACGAGAAAACGTCGGAAACGACCCGAAAGAAGAAGGCAAGAAGATCAAGATCGAATCCGATCCGACCAAGCCGTTGATCGCAATGGCGTTCAAGATTACCGACGACGAGTACGGTCAGCTAACCTACACACGCATTTACCAAGGCAAGTGTGAAAAGGGTGGAACTTACTACAATCAGCGTACGGGAAAGAAAGAACGATTTTCGCGAATCGTGAAAATGCATTCGAACAAACGCGAAGAGATTAACGCGGCCGAAGCTGGAGACATCGTTGCCATCATGGGAATCGATTGTGCCAGCGGCGATACGTACTGTGACGAGCCGAATTATTGCTCGCTGGAAAATATCTTCGTCGCCGATCCGGTGATCAAGATCTCCATTCAGCCGCGGTCTCGTGACAATGCAGACAAGCTCGGCAAAGCGTTGCAGCGTTTCCGCAAGGAAGATCCGACTTTCCACGTCATGACCGACGAGGAAACGAACGAGACCGTGATCGCTGGCATGGGTGAATTGCATCTAGATGTTTATGTCGAACGAATTCGGCGAGAATACAACGTCGAAGTGGAAACCGGTCCGCCGAAGGTAAGCTACCGTGAATCAGCGACTGCGTCCGTTGAATTTGATCACAAGCGCAAGAAGCAGACTGGTGGTTCGGGGCAATACGGTCACATCGTCGGTGTTCTCAGTCCGATGACTGATGAAGACCGTGAAGAAGCCGCAGGCAAAGAACTGCTGTTCGTCGACAACGTAACCGGTGGTCGCATTCCGAAGAACTACATCCCGGCAATCGCAAAGGGATTCGAAGAAATGCTGGAGAAAGGTCCGTTGGCGGACTACCCAGTTGTAGGCATCAAAGTCGAATTGAACGACGGTACCTACCACGATGTCGATTCCAGCGACATGGCGTTTAAGCTGACGGCACGCGAGTGCTTCCGAGAGAACTTCTCGAAAATGAAGCCTGTTCTGTTAGAACCACTGATGCTGATGGAAATCGAATGCCCTGAAGCATTTCAAGGCTCGGTTGTAGGTCAAGTAAGCAGCAAGCGAGGCATGGTGGTGTCGACGCATACCGAAAACGATCTCACGACGATCATTGCTCACGTGCCGCTCGCCGAAACCTTTGGTTACTCGACTGACTTACGCAGTATGACGCAGGGGCAAGGTTCGTTCAGCATGGAGCTCTACAAATACGCTCCTGTTCCCGCAAACGTGCAAGTCGACATTATCGCAGAGCGAAAGAAGGAACAGCTGGTCGGAGCTCGTTAGTTCTGACTCGTTCAATCGTACAAAAGCGTGCTCTCTCGCAAAGCACGCTTTTTCTATGCGCAGATCGTGGCAGAAACCAAGGGGCCAGTTCTGACTACCGAGTTACGAAATGAAAGCTCACGCGACTTGTGGTATCTTGTCGCGGTCGATCAGGTTCTTTTTGACGGCAATGAATTACTCACCGCAACCTGCACCATCGGAGGCTTTAGCGATGCGGCGACTTCTACAAGCGATACTGGCACCGTTCTTGTCTCTTCTGTTCTGCATCAGCGCATTCGCTGCCGACATCCCAGAAGGAAAATGGAAACCTGTCGAGATCGACACAATCCAAATCGGATACGGATTACAACTCGTTGACGTCAATGGCGACAAACAGACCGATATCGTCCTCGCCGACCAAAAGACGATCCAGTGGTACGAAAATCCGTCATGGAAGAAACACATCATCGCTCGCGACTTGACTCAACGAGACAACGTTTGCGTGACAGCTCGCGATATCGATGGTGACGGAAAATGCGAAATCGCCGTCGGTGGACAATGGAACTTTCGCGAAAGCACAAAAGACGGCGCAGTGTTCTATCTCGACGCCCCGCAAGATAGAACTCAGGCGTGGACGCCAATCAAACTCTACAATGATCCGAGCACTCATCGCATGCACTGGATCAAAGGAAAGGGCAGCAAGTACCACTTGGCCGTCAAGCCACTTCGCGGTCGAGGAAGCGTTGATGGCAACGGACCCGGCTTGAGGCTTCTCGCTTACAACATGCCTGACGATCCAGCAGCTGAGTGGTCCTACGACGTAGTCGCCAACTTCATGCACTTGTCTCACAATTTCCACCCCGTGAATTGGGATGACGATCCAGAAGAAGAACTGATCGTTGCCGGGAAAGAAGGCGTGTGGCACTTTGACAATCAAGGCAGCGACAAGTGGGAATCGACACAATTGACCGATAACTTTGCCGGCGAAATTCGTGATGGCAAGCTCCCAAATGGAAAGCGATTCATCGTCACAATTGAACCGATGCACGGATCGAAGTCGGCCGTTTACACGGAGCCCGACGAAGCAGGGCAACTTTGGGAGTTGAACAAGGTTCTCGATGAGCAGCTCAAGGACGGCCATGCACTTGCAGTTGCCGACTACCTGGGAGTCGGTTCTGATCAGATTGTAGTCGGCTGGCGAGCGATGAATACTCCTGGGGTTCCCGGCATCAAATTCTTCACGCCCATGGCTCCAGACGGTTCGTCATGGCGAGGCCGTCAGATATCGGGCGAAGAAGTCGCCATTGAAGACATCAAAGCCGCCGACTTAAACAACGACGGCAAAGTTGATATCGTCGCAGCCGCCAGGCAGACGAAGAATCTTGTGATTTTTTTCAACGATCGTGATTAGGGAACAGGGTGATGTCAGGATGAACTACGCCAAGACTTTCGCAAGCTCGCTCGTCATTTCGCCGGGCAGTCGAGCGCCGTGGATTGTCACGACCTGCGCGGCCAGATAGTTACCCCATTTTGCAGATTGCTCTGGCGAATAACCGTTGGTTAGGCCAAATAAGACGCCGCCCGCAAAGGCGTCGCCGGCCCCAACGGTGTCCAGAGCTTTGACCGAAAACCCGGGAATGTGAGTTGCATTGCCCGATCGGACAACGCGGCAACCGTGCGGCCCGTCGGTGACAAATACAAGATCGCACAGCTGGCCAATTTCTACCACTGCGGCATCCAATGAATCGGTTTGACAAAAATGACGAGCTTCGTCCGCGTTGCAGAACACGACGTCACATAGTTCCTTCGCGACTCGTCGAAAATCGACCGCGTAGCGACTGACTAAGAATGGATCGGAAAAGGTGAAGCTGACTTTGACTCCCAGCTCCTTCGCTTTTTCCATGACTTTGATACTGGTTGCCCGCGGTATTTCAGGATCCCAAAGATACCCTTCGATGTAACAGTACTTGCACTTAGCCAGTGCGTCGTAGTCGATGTCATCGTTGTCAAGGTCAATGGAAACTCCAAGATTCGTGCACATCGTACGCTCAGCATCGGGCGTTGTCAGAATCAGGCTGGTTCCTGTCGGAGCGGAACCGGCTGCCGCGGCGTCGACGTCAAACCGAATTCCGGCCTCCACCATGTCCAGACGATAGAACTCGCCGTTTTTGTCGGATGCGACTCTGCCAGTGTAGATGCCACTACCGCCACTCTGAGTGATCGCGATCATCGTGTTGGCCGCCGATCCGCCCGACTTCATTTCCAATAATTCGCCTTCTAAGTCATTCAGCAACGCGGCTTGAGCGTCGGAATCGCACAGCGACATGCCGCCTTTGTCAAGTTGATGCTTCGTCAAAAAGTCATCGTTCACCATGGCGAGAATATCGACCAGAGCGTTGCCAACACCAAAAACATCGACTTGTTTGTCTGTCATGCCACGAACCTTATTTGAAGCGTTTGTGAAATCAGTCGGCATTATCAAATTTTTACGGTAACGAACAACCGGACATAAAATTTCGACGGTTATCGGTCTCGTTCTGCCGCAGCGGCTAGAATGCTCTTTTGGTACGCATTAATTTCTGTCGTGATTCTTAATTCCGCATGCCACAATCGCCGCGAGGAAGTTTGACTCTGCATGAGATCCTGTCGAGTTGCGGCACGGCGAAGGGGAACCTCCTTGAGGCCATTTCGCGTTGCGGTGACGAGTTTTACTCGAACGCTGCCAAGCGACTGTTCGGGGGCGGGCACGTTCTGCGGAAAGCGACCGACGCTGAATCTTGTTGGATCGGTGCACGTCTGATCTGGCTTTCACCCGGAACGAAATTCACGACTCGCATTTCGATCGTCAGCTCACGACTCGACCGAAAACTCGACCAACACGACGAATGGTTCGATGCGTTGCGAACTGCAGTACTGCGACAATCGGCTCGGCAAGCGTGCTTTCTCATTTCGAGCGGCAGCACTGCTTCTCCATATGTGTCACGATGCACGGAACTATTTGGTCGCCTGTCAGTTGAGATCGTCATGCCGTCTGGAAATGACATCGAGGCGTGGATTCGCGATCGCATCTTCAGCGTAGAGCCGACAGGACCGACGGTGACGCTGTCGCCACCACTGGCAGGTGAAGACGGTGACGCGGTAGCACGAGAAATCGCAAGTGTGCCGCTCCATGATCGAGCAATGTTTGCTCTTTCCGATCGCATCGTTGCGCTGCGAGTCCGGCGAGGCGGTCACATGGTGATGTTGCTACAGCACGCTCTGCAAAGCAAGGTGTTTGAACCTGGTACGATTCGGATCCATATCGGCTCTCGACCGGAACCCACCGCGAACGATTTGCTGTCGCTAGGTGCAGCCGGTTGGCATATCGTGGAAAGCAAGACAGAAAATGCGAGTGGCACGGCTGTCCACGCGGCAGCGTATCAGGATCGCCCGTCAATTGGGACAATCGATTCCATTCCTATGAAGCGATATCTCACGCATTGGACTCGGCGTCAACCAGGACCTTGGCCGAATCAGGCGCAGCAGGAATTTATTGATGAACTGTTGCTCGCCTTGCCATCCAAGGACCGATCAGCATTGGCCTCGCTCGCCCGCATCACCGCGCAACAACAACTACTGGCAAGTAACAGGATAAGCCGATCAGGGCCACCTGCTGTCAGTTTCACCTCGGTGCCATTGCAGGATTGGGGGGATCGTCGCACTTTTCGAGTGCATCGATCTCGCTGGGACTTCGAGCCATACGGCATCTGCATCGACCGCGATTGGCTGGAACGTAGTGGAACCCGAGCAGTTGTCTACGGAGATGAATCAACTTGGGCGTCACTGGATGCCGAACATCGCCCTTTCTTTCAACCGGCGAAAACCATCACGAAGTCAGGTGATGAAATTGACTGGACAGAGGAGCAGGAGCATCGTCATTTGGGAAACGTCGACTTGGCAGCAATCGCAGACGACGCGGCTTGCGTGTTCGTTCCAACCATCGAAGAGGCCGAGCACCTAATGCAGATCAGTCGTTGGCCCGTGATTGTGGTGGGCCACAAAAAAAGGTCAGCCTAGGCTGACCTTTTGGAATTCAGAATCGTTGAACGCGAATCTAACCGTCGGTTTCGTCTGATTTACCCGAGACGGCAGCGGCCGGTTGTGGTTCTTCCGATTTCGTTGTGGCTCCCTTGAAATCGAGTCGTTTGACGGCACCATCTTCGTCGGTC
>JAGQPC010000784.1 GCA_020426925.1 Planctomycetales bacterium
ACCAGGTCCTTCAGTTCCGCAGGCGACAATCCGTCTGCGCCTTGATGGCCAAGTCGCTGCAGAACGTCGTGCACCGATGCGGCGCGGTTGTCGTGCAAGAGCCGACGCCGTTGACTGACACCGCGCAGCGACGGAGGATTGAACGTGCTGTTGCCCGTTCGATCTGTAAAGCCGACGTCGTAGGCATCCGCTGACGTGTACGATGGCGGTTCATGACAGTCAACACACCCGCTTGATGCGAACACTTGTCGCCCTCGCGCAAAGCGCTCGCTGTTCAATTGACTGCGTGCTTGGACGACCGATGGCGCAGGCATTTGCGAGCAAATAAAAGCTTCAATCGCCGCAGCATGCTCATCCGATATTTCTTCACCACGCATTGTGGTTCGAACCGACTTGTGGATTTGGTTTTTGAGCGTGTTCATTGATCCGTTCCAAGCCCACGGTCCCGTGTCGCTAACGCCTAGCAATGAAGGCACGCGTTTCGCATCTCCGGTCGTCCCGTCGCCAAAAGTGTCCGCGAGCCCACCGTTCGAATGGCAATCGGTATGACAACTGTGGCAGCTAAACCATCCGTCGCTAGACAAAGTTGAATCAAAGAACAACTGCTCACCAAGTTGTAGCGTGGTCAACGCAAGCGATTTGCTGTGTGCATCTTCTGACAGTCGAATTGTTGTCTTCAGTTTCCGAGTTTCAACATCGATCACAGCGATCGAATCATCCAATTGACTTGCTACGAAAAGTAGCGACTCGTCGGCGCTCGTTTCCATTCCGACTGGGCGTCGTCCAACCGCGACGCGATCAAACGAGTTGCCGCCAGGATCACTGATTCCAACTTCTGACGTTCCAGAGAAACAGACAAGCTGCCGTTCGCTTTGTGTGACTACGATTCCCGTTGGATCGCCAGCCGCAGTGTCAGGGCGTCCCAGATAATAAAAGCTGTCCGTGATTTCCGTTTCGGACAGCAGTTCCTCGAGCGATACCTTCCGCACCACATTCAAAATCACGTCGCCCCAATGGACGTTGAACTGCGTCGTGGGCTTTTCTGCGTTCAAAGTCATATGCGGAATCAACAGATGAGTTCTCGCTGGATCAAATGCAATTCCTGACATGTTGTGTGCCCCTGTGAATTCGCCAATGCGCACAACGCGCCCGGTCCCGATGTCAATCGTCGCCCATCTGCCACAAAAACCATCGATCGCCAGAATAGTGTTTGGATTCAGTTGAATCTGATGTCGAGGCGAAAACGAAAGGTCGACCGAATGGCAAACCTTTGGATCACGGGGCTCACTTAGGTCAACAACGAACCATCGCCGGTCCCATAACGATGAAACAAATGCGAGTTTTTCGTTCACAAGAACGTTGGCAGGCGAGTGGCCGATTTTCGCTCGGCCAACAATAGGAATACTGTTGCTGACAACGTCACTGACGTTCAGTTTTACCACAAGCAGTTCGCCCAATTTGCTATCGACGATTACCAGATGTTCGTCATCGAGGATTGCCATGTCGGCCAGCTTGCTGTGCGTGGTGTGTAAACCATCGATCGCAAATTTCGTTGCGTGATTCGTTTTCCCATCGATGACGAACAAGGACGCAGAAGACTGACAAAGAACAACCATCGCTCCAGTCGAGTGCCGCTTAACAACATTTGGGCGATGGAGTTCGGCGGAGCTAAGCGTTAGTGAGTAGCATGGCGCCAAATATATGAACCCCACGATGACGTCATGGATCCTAAGACGTGGAATGTAATTGATCATTGGCTCTGTCCGTCGTCGATCAGTTCGGTTTTTTGCACAACACAATCCAACCGGTTGCTCGAAGGCTCTGAAGCAACCAAGGGTAGACAAGCGGTCCGCTGCATTTCGGTCGAAGCGGGACCCATTCTGCTATTTCTAGGCCGCAGCCTTTGATTATCTGTTTCAACTCACGCCGCGTAAAAGCGTGCAGATAAAAGTTTCGGATTCCTCGATAATTATAGAGTCTGTCACCGCGTTCCTGGCCAGCTCGCCCGATCAACGACTTTAACAACCACCATGGGCCTCCCGGATCGTACAGGTTGAACCAAAAGTTGTGCACGTGCAGCACGAATCGTCCGCCAGGTTTTAGCGTGCGAACCATGTGCGAAAGAGCCGCCCTCCTGTTTTGATCACCTTTAATCATGCCGAGCGTGCTGAACAAGCATATCCCGTAGTCTGCCGAGCCGGACGCTATGCAGTCTAGTTCCACAAGATTCGCGCGTATTGGAGAAAACTGATCTCCAAAATGAGAGAGACTCGCCTTCGCTTCGTTCAGCATCGGCTGCGAAAGGTCGATTCCAATTCCTCGCATTCTGCGAGCCAACAGCGATCGGAGTGCTCGCCCAGTGCCGCAACCAAAATCGATGACGGTACCGGGTTCGACAATCCACTTGTCAAGCAGCGCCTGATCCAAGGCTAACAGCGAGTGATCTTGAAAGTACTCATCGTACTCGCGAGCAATCGAATCGGCCTGCGTGTAGTCCCAGGCTCCTTTGGGAACGCCACGCGGCAGCTGCCACGAAGCTCGATCAGAGTCCCGAGAATCTGGTGAGTTGCCAAGCACGTAGAGTCCAGTCGAGTCCAAGGTCGAAACAGAGACACTATTTGGAGATTGGGCGAATTCTGAATTCAGAAAACTCGTCGTACAAGTCCTCACACCGTTTTAGGATGTCGTCGTATCGCGCTGGAAGCACGTCGTCTTTCCGCTTGTACTTGCCGAAGGTTGTCGTCTCGTAAACGCTCGCGTACCAGTGTTTTCCCCAAACGCCGTCTGTGTCGCGAGGTCCTTTGCTCCATTGCAGCATCCGTTCGGTAAACGGAATCTGCAACACTTTGCATAGCTGTTCGAGCGTGCCGCGTGGGTCGTCTAAAACATCTCGCGCATCCAAGACCGGCGGTGCCTTGCCGTGATCTCGCATCATCCGAAAAATCTCCATCTGCTGCGGCATGGCGGTTTGGTCGAGTTCGACGTCTCCCAAAACGTTTATCAGTGACGTCAGCATTTCGCGCGGTTCGCGGATCAAAAAGGCATTAACAATTTCGTCGCGATTCAGCCAGTTTCGATCAACGTCGGGCAGGAAGTGGTGTGCCATCTGTTTTTGGTACCAGATTGGTTTCCCACCGGGCACCGCCGAGGTGAGCGCTTCGATAACCGTTCCCCAATCGGTCGGTTGTGACTCGATGACTTCTTGGTATCCCGGATGTTCGTAGCCCGTTTCGTTCAAATAGTACGCGTACAGAGGTTCGTCTGACACGAAGGTATCATCGCGGTTTTCAAACGATCGCAGGAGCGCGGTCGATATGTTACGCGGCCCGGACCACATCAGAATCCGGAGTGGTTGGTCAGAACATTGGGGCATGGATTTGTGAAGGGTTGATTTACAGAGCTGTTGCGATCGGTACAAGTGTCAAAACTGTTCGCGTCATCGAAGTGTTGCCAAAGTTATATCGTGTTGACGTTTGACAACGTAGATCCGCGCTCTAGCCTTCCATGAAGCGAAAATCTATTCGCACCAAACCACAGGGGGGAATGCGCATGCTAGATCAGTCAATCGCTACGCTTTTTGAGCAAGAAGAAGATTTGGCAAGTGGCGATGGCTATGTGCTCATCGTTGACGACGATCAGGACCACTCAGAAGCACTGGCTCATGGCCTTGCGAAGCAGGGGTTTCAACCTCTGATTGCACGAACTGTGTCAACTGCAGTCCTAATGACCGGAATGTACCGACCTCGCGTCATTATATTGGACGTAAACCTTCCTGACGGAAGCGGTTTGGAGCTTTGCGAGTCTCTAAATGATGCACCTGAAACATGCGATATTCCGGTGATTGTGTTAAGCGGTAACGGTGAGGCAGACATTGTGCGGAGAGCACGACACGCTGGATGTGATTTCTACATTCACAAACCTCATGATCCCAAGGCCTTGCTGACCCTAGTCAACGACTCCATTCAACGAAATTCTGTCTGGTAACGTGCCTTTCCCCCTCGTTGGTTTTCTGATAACCTCTCGGGTTCGCCCGGAAGCTAGGGCTGAACGACAACCAATTATTTGGAGAATCCTGAGTGGGTACAAAGAAAACAGGCAAGGGGCGACGCAAAGTTGGCCGCAAAAAGCGTCGCATGCGTGCGAAAATCCGTCATCGCAAAAAATAATCTTGAAATTGGCCGTCGGATGATCTCTGCCCGTCGGCCCGTGTAGTAGTAGCACATTTCTTTCGTGTCCGTGTGATCGCGCACGCTTCCGTTGCGCCCATACGTCACTTCTTGATTGCAGTTTGTTGCACTCGTCTGAGATTGTGCAGCAACCGCAGGCGTATCGTGGATTCTCTTGTCTGAATGCTACGGTTTAGAATGGCACGCATGGCAAAGAAACGTGGACGCAAACGTGGACTGCGCAATCTGAATCGCAAAGTTCAGATTGGTCGAGACAAGGCCGGAGTTCCACACATCACTGCCGGTTCGTTCCTGGACGCGCTGTACGGATTGGGATACGTTCACGCCCGCGACCGTTTGACTCAAATACTCTTCTCGCGTGCCGTCGCACTCGGTCAGGCAGCGGAGAGAATCGCGGACAAACCAGAACTGCTCGAAACAGATCGATTCTTTCGCCGTATCGGGCTCCACGTGAACCTGGAAACGGACGAAGCATCGTTCTCGCCCCGGATCCGCGAGCAAGTCCAGACCTACTGCGATGGAGTGAACGACGGCATTGTAGCGGCAGGTCGTTCGCTTCCCATGTGGGCAGTCGGCTTCAAGCCAAATGAATGGGACCTCCAGGCAGTCCTAATTATCGGCAAGCTACTAAGCTTCGGTGGACTAGCTGTCAGTCAGATGCAAAACGAGCGGTTGCTTGTCGAATTGATTCATGCGGGAGCTGACGAATCAGCACTAAGACACATTTTTGCGCCGCGATTGGATAACGTCGATTTTGAGTTGATACGAACACTTCACCTTTCCAATCAACTTTCGGATGACGCACTCGACTTGCTCACCGATCTCCCCCGACTTGCCGGAAGCAACGCGTGGGCCGTACGACCGGAACGTTCCGAATCGGGTGGCGCGTTGCTTGCCAGTGATCCGCACTTGGAAATCAATCGACTTCCTGCCATTTGGTATGAAGCCGTTTTGAATTGGGACGACCAGTACTTGATGGGCGCGACTTTGCCTGGCTGCCCGCTGTTTGCGGTCGCTCGGACGAATCATCTCGCGTGGGGAGTCACCTACATGAAAGGAGACTCGGTCGACTTCTTTATCGAAGATTGCCGGGCTGGAGGACAAACCGGATGGCAATATCGACGCGGTAATCTATGGCACGATTTTCAAGTGCGACAGGAAACGATTGTACGCAAGGGCGGCGAACCTGACGAGTTGAAGGTTTACGAAAACGATCAGGGAACGGTCGACACAAACCTGGACGCAATCGGCGAAGGCAAACATCTTTCGATTGCGTGGTCAGGCAATTTTGAACCAAGCGGCCAGGCGATCGCGACATGGCTGGAAGTCGCCGAATCGAAAACAACCCTAGAAGGCATGGAGGCTGCGCGTCGATGTCCACAGCCGACTTTGTGCTTTGTTTTTGCCGACAAGGATGGCCACATTGGCAAACAGTCGTGTGGCACATTTCCAAGACGGCCTGACCCAACAGCAGGACTCGTTCCATTGCCAGCTTGGGACGAATCAAACCACTGGCAAGGTTGGATACCGCAAGAAGATCTACCTCGAGTCTATGATCCCCCGGAGGGTTTTGTCGCGACGGCAAACGAGGCGGATAATCCGGCCGATGGGCCTCTGTTCATTACACAGTTCTTGCCCGACTATCGAAAACGCCGAATTGATGAACGGCTCGCCGAATTGGCAAGTTCATCGTTGGAAGATATGAAGCAACTTCAGTACGATCTTGTGAGCCTGCAAGCACGCGACTTGTTGAGCGTGTTTTTGCCGTTCATGGAAGAAGGCGAGCTGAAAGAGAAGCTGTCCACGTGGGACTGTTGCTATGCGCCTGAATTGGACGAGCCGACAATCTTCCAGCGTCTCTACGTGAACGTGATCATGGAAGTTTGTGGCCAAGAGCATATCCTCGGTTGGCGCCGCGCACTCTACATTTGCACTCGAGCCGGTTACTCCACGAT
>JAGQPC010000785.1 GCA_020426925.1 Planctomycetales bacterium
AATCTGCTCGATGGGGAGATCATCAACGTCCGGATCGTCCCTATGATCGAGACAACGATTGGCTAAAAGAGCAAAATCGGTTGCTCAAGGAATATTTTCCGGAACGCACTGATGTCGTCATGCGGCTTTATCGACAGGAAGGTCTGTTTCCGAAGATCGACGCACCTGCGTTCAGCCAACATGGTGGAATTGTTGCCAATGGATTTGGAATTTCACTGACCGCCGACATTGGCACGATTTATTACACCACCGACGGAACGGATCCTCGACACCCCGGCGGCGCGATTTCGGATTCGGCGAAGGTTCTTGATGATGGCTCACTTCAAATTTTGAGCGACACAACGATTAAGTCACGCGCGTTTCACGATGGCGAATGGTCAGCATTGAACGAAGTGTCGTTTGTCGTCGCGTCACCGTTGAATCTTCGAGTTACAGAAATCAACGCCAACCCGCATCAGCCAAACTTGACGCCGCATCTCAACGAGTCAGCCGCGGATAACTCGGCGTTCGAGTTCGTCGAATTGCAGAATGTCGGCGACGCCTCGATCAATCTGAAAGGCGTGCAACTTGTCGAGACAATCGTGGACTATGAAAGCGAAGGAATCAGTTTCGTCTTTGCCGAGCAAGACCTCGATCCGGGGGAACGCATTGTCGTCGTGCGTGATCGCGCCGCGTTTGAATCAAGGTATGGACAGGACATGCGCATTGCATCTGGAGGCAGCGGGCAGCAAGAATTCGGTGGCGAGCTGAACGACGATGGCGAGCAAATTATGCTGCTCGACGCAAACGGCCTCGTCATTCAGCAATTTCAATACGACGTTGACAAATCGCCATCAAGTCGCAGCCGCGGACACGGAAGCACAATCGAAGTTATCGACGCGTCAGGCGATTATGGCGATTCGTCCAACTGGAGTGAAAGCGTTGAATTCGGTGGGTCGCCTGGTTCTGCAGGTTCTGGATCCGCCGGTCAAATTATCATCAACGAGATTCTAGCTCCCGATGGCACAGCCGGAGGCTGGATTGAACTACACAACACGACGGACCAGGACTTCGATATCAGTAATTGGCATTTTAGCTCAACCGCGGCCAACGTTTTTGAATCGACTTTCGCACCGGGAACATCGATCGCGGCAGGAGGATTTCTTAGCGTTCCACTTACGCAGCTGGGGCTGAAATTTGATGCAGCCCGAGGCGGAACAATTCTGCTCATCGAAGCAGACGATTTGGGTGCGCCAGTTCGTTTTGTGGATTCGATGTCCTATCCCACGATGATCCCAGGAGTGTCCGCTGGGCGATCGCCAATCGGCGCGCACGAATTGGTCACGCTGGAGCGTGCGACAAAGAACGAACGCAACGCTGAACCACTGCTGGGCGAAGTAGTCGTCAGCGAAGTGCATTTTTATTCTCCTGATTTGGACGGCAAGGAAACTGGCCAGCGTTCGGAGGTCTTTGAATTTATCGAATTGTTTAATCGATCGGAAATCGACGTCGATTTGACCGGTTGGCGAGTGTCTGGTGACGTCGATTACTTGTTCAGAAATGGTCCCGTGGTCTCGTCGGGACAAACCGTGCTAGTCGTCAGCTTCCAACCAAACCGAAGCACGCAGGCCAATCCGTTTCGCGAGGCGTTCGGTATCGACAAATCGGTCAAGCTTGTCGGGCCATACGTGGGACATTTGAATGACCGACAAGGAACAGTGCGATTGGAAAAGCCGTTGCCTCCTCCGGCTGACGCACCGTATCTATCTCCATTCGCCATTCTGGACGAAGTCGACTTTACGTCTCGCTCGCCTTGGCCCGAATCGACGAGCGGAACTGGCGACTCGCTCACTCGACAAAACGCAAAGTTTGGCAATTCGCCAGAAAATTGGATCGGCAAATCTCCATCGCCCGGTACAAGTGACTTAACGATTCGATGGCAAGGTGACGTCAACGGAGACGGTCTATTCACTTCGCGCGATATCGTCTTTGCCATGATCGCCGGAAAATATGAAACCGGCGCAGCCGCGACGTTTGCGGAAGGCGACTGGAACGGAGACGGCGTTTTCGATTCCGCTGACCTAGTTGCCGCTCTAACAACTGGCCGATACGAAGCGTGATGCGCAGTCCATCATTCGTCGTCAAGGACCAGTAGTCCTGCGACTCCGCTCGCAGAGCCCATCGCAGCAACACCGGCTACAGGCTTACTGCTGCGATTCAGATACTGAACACCATGACTCGCCGAACAACGCACTTGTTGTTTTCTCTGTCGTCGTTGACTAATCTAGCATGCACGTTCCTTCCACCTTGATGAGTATCTGCCATGCTAACTGGTCGCCGATTTGTTTTCGTTGTTTTTGCCCTAGCCATTGCTGCTCAATCATTGTCAGCACAAACGATTTTTCGTTATAGCGGCTTTCAAGGCGACGGAAAAAACTTGCCGACAGTTAAGGACGCAGGCCCCGCCGGTAACGATGGAACTGCCGACGCTACCACGAAGCTGACATCGGACATTCCGACAGTTGGCGTTCCGTCAACGGCTGGAAACCGCGGCTTTAACGGGCAGGCGCAGGGCGGCATTGTCTCTGGCGGCACGGCCGAACTGCTGAACGATGCAATCGCGAGTGCTGGCGGCTTCACGATGGAATCGTGGTTCAACTGGAACGGGGCCGGATCGATCAACTCGATCATCGACTACGCCGGAACGGAAAAGCTCGTGCTGGACGTTGGTGCCGGGGCGGGCAACGAAGTTCGCATGCGAATCAACAGCGACGGCAGTCTTGATTCGATTATCGGAACCGTCAATCCTGACGAGTGGCATTACGTGGCGTCCGTATTCGACACACAAGGCGCGGCCGTGGACAACGGTTCGATCTCGGGTGTGTTTCGACTCTACCTGGACGGGAATCTGATGAATACGACTGACGTTTTGACGATCAGCAATTTCGGCGATTCTTTGAACCGCCCAATTGGGATCGCAAAGCATCCACTGAACTTTGACGCAGATCGATTCAACGGATTCGTGTTCGAACCTCGAGTATCACTTGGTGCACTTAACGCAGGCGAGCTACTGTACGTCGTGCCAGAACCTGCGGCCTGCACGATGTTGCTCGGTGCCACAATGCTGCTTGCGCTACGCGTTCGACGATCTTCGCGGTAAGACCCAAAGATTGACGCAACCGTGCAAGTCTTCTACCTGCGCGGCTCGATCGCTAGTGGTTCGTCCGCCTTGGGATCGTTGATTCGAATGACAGCTTTGCCTTCCAACAGGTCTTCGATCGTACGGCCAACGATGGAGGCCCGCCAGCCTTTTGCCAAGGCGGGAACTTCGTCGAGTTCACCAACCTCATCCGCGAATACATGGTACGTGACCAAATCGCGAACGTCCTGAACCGTGCCAACGATACTCGGCGCCAACTGCTGCGAGCGGCAGATGCTTGACAGTGCGGTCGAGATGAACTGCCCAAGCAGCGTCGCTCGAGGCGATGGTTTCGGCCGATGGGGCTTCGGCCATTCCGCACGAGGCAACTCGAGTGCCCGCTCAATCGCGTCCGAGAGCGCCGGCACTTGGTTCTTCGCGACACTGCGCTCGAGCCCTCGGATCGCTCGAATCTGTTTGACGTCTGATTTACCTCGCCGAGCCAATTCAACAATCAAGTCGTCTCGCAACACACGACGAGGCGGTCGGTTCTTGGATTGAGCAACCTCTTCCCGCCACCGCCAGAGCTCGCGAACAATCACGAGTGCTTTTTCTGGAAGGCCTGAGATGCCGGACACGCGACGCCAACGTTCCTGCGATTCAGCCGCTTCCATATCGTCTTGCCACGCGGCCATCTCCTCATCCAGCCATTCCAAACGGCCAAGCTCACGCAGGCTCGACTCGAGCTTTGAGTGAATGTCTTTCAAGTAGATGACATCTTGCAATGCGTACTCGATTTGCTTGTCCGACAGAGGCCGACGGCGCCAATCCGTGCGAGTTTCGCCTTTGGCCAACTTGACCCCTAGCAGCTTGCTGAGCAACTTCCCGTACGACGCCGGATATTCGATTCCGACCAAGCCAGCCGCTAACTGAACGTCAAAAAGATTGGCCGGTCGCCGCTGAACCGCTAAACGGCAAAACCGAAACTCTTCTCGTGCCGCATGGGCAATCGTTAAATGCGAACCGGACGACAACACGTCCCAAAACGGGGACATATCGCTAATGTCTTTCGGGTCGATCACTGCCAATATGTTGTCAGCAGCGACTTGGACAAGACACAGCTCCGGAAAGTACGTGTCTTCCGAAACGAACTCAGTATCGAATCCGATGTAAGAAGTGTCGGCTAAATCACGACAGAGTTCCTGAAGCTGTCGATCGGTCGTGATATGGTCGTATTGCACGCCAGGTCCAGGTTGTCGTCAGGTAGGATGTCTCGAATGGTTGGAGCCGCATCTTAGAAAAGATGCCAGCGGTTGGCCAGTCGGATCGCGCCGAAAACCAGAGGTGCGGTTCACCTACGCGGCGTGTTTCTGGCGGCGTTCGGTGGGGAAGTCAAGGCTAACGCCTGCCGCGGCCTCCAGCAAAGCAGCGACCTGCCTAGCATACGCTCGAAAATCGTACACGCTGCGCACTCGATCCTTCGCGCGTTTGGAAATCTTGTCACGGTATTCGCCATCGATCGTCAAGCGATGAAGTTCCTGGGCCACTGCATTCGAATCACCGTACGGCACAACAATACCGGCACCATCGGCCAACGCTTCGGGAGCTCCGCCAGCCGACGCAAACGTGATCATCGGCAACCCGCAAGCCATCGCCTCGTGGACAACGCATGGAAACGGATCCTCACGAGACATCATCAAGGCCGCGTCGGCTGCCATGAAGTAGGGCTCGACGTTTGACCGCTCGCCAACAAAATGCACTCGGTCCTGAATCTGCGAACGCTCAAGATCCATTGCGACGTAATGGTAAGGCGTGTGTTTGTGCTGCGGGCCGCCGCCCAGCCAAACGAAATGAGTTTCCACGCTTGAGGCGTGATGCAAAAAAAACGCCTGAGCGGCTCGAACGAAATGATCGATGCCCTTGCGAAGATCGATCGTTCCGCACGCCAACACAACCTTCGCATCGATCGGAATACCCAACTCCTCGGCTAGGTCCTGTTTGGCTTGATCGCGATTAAACCTCGTACCAAATCCTTCGTCAAGCAGACCTTGCGGAAGGATTGTCGTTTTCGATTCCGGAATGCGCTCGAAGGCGTGAGCCGCGTCGAAAACGAACCGAGACGGAAACACGATCTTTTCCGAAACAGCCTCGATCAACTGAAAGTCTTCGGGCTCGTACGAGTTTGGCAGCTCGTGAATCAGCGACACGATTGGAATTTTAGCATCGTGCA
>JAGQPC010000786.1 GCA_020426925.1 Planctomycetales bacterium
TCATTCTTGCAAGGCCGGAAAGTTCTTGTCGACAGTTTGGGCAGGCGCTTGACCAGAAGACGACAAGGTTGGCATCCAATTCACCGTTTACTGCCCGCTCTTCGTTGGCGTCCAAGCTCCTTAAAGCAACAGGCGGAACTGGAACGCGCCCTGGCAAAATCACTCGCCCCGCAATTGATGGTGCTTTAGCATCAATCGCGCCATCGCTAAGCGTAATCGACTTTCGTTGTGCAATCGGAGTTGCCGTAGAAGTGCCCTCAGTGATTGTGTACGCGCCAGGACCAAGCTTGTCATACTTTTCCACCGCACCGCTGGGCCACCGAACTTCGACTTTCTCTACTGTGCTGCCAGCTGGAATGCCAAAGTGAAGCAGTTCGGTCGACTGTGACAGGAATGCGTCGCCAGCTTTCACGGACCGGACGAAACGTTTGCCGTCATCGTAGTCTTTCAGGAATAGTTCAGCCCTCGCACCGATCGCGTGAGAAACGGAATTTGATCCGACCAGTTCCAACGATAACGATGCCGACTGCGGCGCGACCTGAGCAGTCTGATTCAGCAGTAGTCTTAGTCGCGGTGCGGATCGATTGTGGCACCAGACATCGAGATCGCCATCGCCGTCCCAGTCGACAGTGGCGATGGCTCGACTATCGTCCGCAAAGTCCAGGCCCGTTACCGCGGATACGTTCGCGAAGGAAGCGGCAAGATTCGACCCTTCAGAACTGAAGGTGTTAAGGTAAGCGCAGTTTCGCTCTAATCCGCTCCATGAATATCCGGACCGAACGAGGTGCAGTGTTGCCTGCCAAGAGTTTGCGTACTCTCGCAGAGAAGACATGTCATTTGTATCGGCAGGCGAAGGCGTCACGACCTGACGCCAAAAGAAACTTCACAAGTCATCCGTTCTTCGGTTCGTAAAATAGCCGTTCGCCACTATCAAATCTTCGAGTCCATCGTTGTTGAGATCCGCGAATTTGGATCCCCAAGCCCATCGTCCCATCCAAGCGGAAGACTGCAGACTAGCGTCAGCAAACTGGTTTTTAGAATCTGCCAAGAACAACGTGTTTCCGCGAGCCATCCGTTGAAGACTTGACGATCGTTCAGACGATCGCGTTGAAAGAAACCGACGCTGATACGTGACACGGCTGCCGGCCGCAGAAAACATGTTTCCAACGTAAATGTCGGCATGGCCGTCCAAGTTCGCATCGCCCCACGACACGCTCATTCCGCCCGCGCGATCTTCGACGCCGGCATCACTCGCGACGTCGCGAAATCTGCCGTCCTGATTTTTATACAGGTTATTGCGACCAAAGTCATTGGCGACATAAAGATCCATGTCACCGTCCGCGTCATAATCTTCCCAGGCCGCTGCGAAACTAAATCGTTGGTTGTTTTCGTCGAGTCCTACAGCCTGCGTGACATCACGGAATTGAAATTGCCCTTCGTTTTGCAGCAGTAGGTTATTACCACCATTGTTCGCGTCGTCATAGGGAACGGGCATTGCAGCTTCAAATCCGCGAGCACGAGTGGCTCCTGCGTTTGGGCCGTACGCGGTAATGTAGATGTCGACGTCATGATCGTTGTCGTAATCCGCCGCGGCCATCGAATACGCGTCAGAGGAACCCGGAATGGCAGCGCGAATGCGAAACACGGCTTTGCCATTGTTTTCGGCGAACACAATTCCAGCGACGGTCGCCACGACCAAATCCAAATCGCGGTCGTTGTCGAGGTCCACCAACAGCGCGCTTCTGGTTTCTTCCAGCCAATCAACGTTTGCCTTTGCCGAGACATCTTGCAGTGTCCCATCTTCAGCCTGCAAGTACAGCCGATTCGGCAGTCCGC
>JAGQPC010000787.1 GCA_020426925.1 Planctomycetales bacterium
CGTAGTCCGGCGACTCCGCTCGCCGGGCACCCGTCGGAGGAGTTCATTCGCCGTACGTGCGTCGATCAGCCGATCCAGAAAACACCGTCAGCAGTGGAAGACGATTAACTTCCCACCGTGAGTCTGATTGCGGGGGCGAGGATCTTTAAGCAAGATCCACTACAGAGGCTCAGTTCGAGAGCGACCCTTCGGCCGCTGGCTTCACACTTCTGTGCTGATGAAACTCTGATAGATTCCGTCGCCGACCTGGTTGATCTTGGTTTGAAGCGAATCGAGAAATTCGTGCAAGCCGCGTTCTATGATTTCCTCAACGGTCGCATAGGCGAGTTCACTGCGGAGTTGGCCCAGGCGTTTGTCGGCGACGTTCCAGAACGTTCCTTCCGGCGAGCCGGAGATAGCGTGCAGCGAGCGATCGGCAACTGTAATGCAATGCATGATTGCGCGTGGGAACTGGCGATCGAGCACGAGAAAGCCGGCAACTCGTTGCGGCGTGACGCCGTGATGGCGTTTTCGATACATCTCGAACCCGCTGACGCTGCGAAGCACAGCTGACCACTGCAAATCGTCGATTGGTGTCCCGACATCGTGAGCACTTGGCAAGAGAGTGAAATACTTGACGTCGAGAATCCTTGAGGTCTTATCGGCGCGTTCTAAGACTCGGCCGAGTCGAGCAAAGTGCCAGCCGTCGCCCTGCGAGAACGTCGTCATTGTAATGCCGACGAACAGGTGACTGGCGTTCTTGACGTACTGAAAGAATTCATTAAGCGATTGGATGCGTCCGGATTTAGCTGTATCGCGGACATAAATGTAGAACTGGTTCAGTTGCTCCCACATCTCGGAACTGATGACTTCGCGGACGCTTCGCGCGTTCTCGCGGGCGGCCGTGACACACGACAAAATGGAACCACTGTAATCTGGGTCCAGTGTAAGGAACCGTACGACTTTGTCTCGATCAGGCTCGCCGTAGTGTTCTTCAAAATACTCGTGATCGCCGGACGCGTAGACGAGCGCTCCCCATTGTCCGGTCGAGCCTGGTGGCATGTCGAGCGACATCGTGTGCGTGACATCAACGAAGCGAGCGAGATTCTCAGCTCGTTCAACGTAACGGCTCATCCAATATATCGAGTCAGCGACGCGGCTAAGCATGTCGTTTCCTTGGCGTTGATCTTCCAGTAATCACAGCGATTTTTCTATGTTCCGTTCTGCACGCGTTGATGGCCCATCGGCTAGCACCCAGGTGTCTTTGGTGCCACCGCCTTGGGACGAGTTGACGACCAGCGAACCTTTTTTCAGCGCGACTCGTGTCAACCCGCCAGGCAAGACGAAAATGTCTTCGCCGTAGAGAATGTATGGCCGCAGATCGACGTGCCGCCCTTCAAACCGCCCGTCGATAATTGTCGGAACCCGCGACAGCGACAGCGTTGGCTGGGCGATGTAATTGCGAGGATTCTCGTTGATCAAGCTGGCAAACTTTTTCCGTTCATCGTCTGTCGAGTGCGTTCCGATCAACATGCCGTAGCCGCCCGATTCGTTCGCGGCCTTGACGACGAGCTTGTCGAGATTCGCCAGCACGTATTTGCGGTCTTCCTCTTCGTAGCACGTGTACGTCGGCACGTTCGGTATGATCGCGTCCTCGTTCAAGTAGTACTTAATGATCTTTTCGACATAGGCGTAGATCACTTTGTCGTCGGCAATGCCTGTACCTGGAGCGTTCGCAAGTGCGATTCTGCCGTTACGATACGCGTCCATCAGGCCCGGGACACCGAGCATCGAATCGCTGCGAAACTCGTTCGGATCGATGAAATCGTCATCGATTCTGCGATAGAGTACGTCAACTCGCTGCAGTCCCTTGGTCGTCCGCATAAAAACATAGCCGTCTCGCACAACCAAATCGCGTCCTTCGACAAGTTCAACGCCCATCTGCTGAGCGAGAAACGAATGCTCAAAGTAGGCCGAGTTGTACACGCCAGGTGTCAGCACAGCGATCGTCGGCGACGCGACGGGAGCGAGATACTCCAGCAAGCGGAACAACCGGCCCGGATAATCGACTACCGGACGCACATTTGAGGCGTCAAACAGCCAAGGAAAACTCCGTTTCATCACGAAGCGGTTTTGAAGAACGTAAGATACCCCAGACGGACAGCGCAGATTGTCTTCCAGCACGTAAACCGTGCCGTCCTTATCACGCACCAAGTCTGTGCCCGTGATGTGGCACCAAATTCCATGCGGTGGCTTCAGGCCAACACATTGCTCGCGAAAACTCGTCGCGCTCGCGAGGATCGCTGCTGGGATTATCCCGTCCTTAATGATCTGCTGGTCGTGATACATGTCGTCGACGAATAGATTGAGCGCGCGGATTCGCTGCTGAAGCCCTCGCTCCAGTCGCTGCCACTCCAGTGCAGATATGATTCGTGGAATCAGGTCGAACGGTAGTATCTTCTCGACGCCTTGTTCGTCGCCGTAAACGGCGAACGTAATACCCATGCGGTACAGTGAACGCTCTGCCATTTGCTGCCGCTGTAACAATTCGCCATCGGGCAGTTCTTGGATTCGTTGAAGCAGGATCTCTGCGCCGGACCTGGGCGTTCCGCGTTCGTCGATCAGCTCGTCGAAAAAACCGACCGAGTCGTAGTTGCCAAAACTAAGCCTGTCTTGGGCGGAATGTGAGCTTTGCGCCTGTTCCATGACAAATCTTTGGATATTTGTGTGCTGCTTTTAAATTAGAATAAATGCCGTCGAATTAGCCAAACCAGCGTAATAGCAAACGTTAGCCTTCCTGTGAATAGCGTTCTTCTACGTCGACCGAAACTGAGAGCTTGTGCGATCCGCCTCCGACAAACATTCCGGCCACGGGGCAAACGTCACCATAGTCGCGTCCCCACGCAACCGTGATATGTTGTGTCGATGGCAGTGCGTTGTTGGTTGGATCGACGTCGACCCATCCGATGTCTCCGCAAAATACAGAGACCCACGCATGCGACGCATCGGCGCCAATCAGTCGCGGTTTTCCCTTCGGTGGGTTCGTTCGCAGGTAGCCGCTCACGTAACGAGCTGCCAGCCCTAACGGTCGAATGCAACCAAGCATCAAATGAGCTAAATCTTGGCAAACTCCGCGCCGTTGATCAAAAACTTCGGTCACGGGTGTGTTTACGTTCGTTGCGTGCGGGTCATATTGGAAGTCCGAATGGATTCGCTGGTTCAAGTCGACGATCGCGTCCAAAACCGGTCGATTCGGCGAAAAACTTTGCAGACCATAGTCCGCAAGATCCGCTACAGATGGCACGTAAGGCGAGCGAAACGCAAATTGAAAAATGTCGAGACCAGCTGCCGTTTTGTCTTGGGGTAGTTGCTGCTTGACAGTTTCCCATGCAGGCGTTGCCTCTTTTTTGGGCAGATCTAGGGCCGAAAGTTCTACTTGGCTGGTTGCGGTAATCTGTAACTGCTTGTGCCCGGTATCGATGGAAAAAGCGTGGGACAGATTTCCGAAGTAGTCTGTCCTGCGATGACACACGGTCGGTTGAGGTCGTACAGCTAGGCGATGACGACCGCACCGCTGATTGTGCGTATCGCGAGGTGTCAAGTAGACGATGTTCTGACAGAAAGGAACCGTGTCGTCGTATAAGTATCGAGTTGTGTGCGTAATCTTGTAATTCATGTCGATCCGTTTCCGAGGCTGCCTCGGTGCGAGTCAACGTCCATCAGCCCAGCGGTGAGCTGCTTTCCGCTAATTGTCGAGGCCGTCCAGCGTGGATGAGGTATCGATGGCTCACAAGGTTGGAAAGCTTTGGTAATTGATCGACCACTCGCGCTAAAAACTGATCTAATTTGGATCGTTCTGAACCAACGCATTTGCCACTCAAATCGTCAACATCCAGCATTCGAACGTCATGCAGCAGCGTCGATGCAATCCGGTCTTCCGGCGTACCAAGCGGGTGAGTCTGACCGCTCGGCAAGTTTTGCACATGGTCCTGAATTGATTGCAATTGAAACGCGAGTGACCGCGGATTTGTATCGTCGGTCACCAGCAAATCCAAAGTCGTTGACAAGTGCACGGCTGCCAGATAGCGGCCACGATACGTCATCAAGCTATCCGCCGCCTTCAACAACGATTCCAAAGACTTGGATTCGATCGCCGAACCAACCTGCAGCAACGATTGAACGAGCGACGTCATATACCACGCTCGTTCCAACCGGCGGCCAAGCTCCAGAAATCGCCACGCCGGTGTTCGCGTCATACTTTCGCTGAATAAGCCATCGAGCGCTGCAAAGTCGACGATCAATTCGTCCAGCAGTTCGTCGAGTTCGACCAACTCAAACGCCTCGTTCGCATGATCTTGGCCGCCTTGAAACGACGTTTCATCGATCGCCGCAAACCGCCGCTCAATCCTGTGCACGATCCGCCAACTGTCCAACGACAACCGGTCTCGCACAAGCGATGCGTTTCGATAGGCATGATCGACAGTGGATCGCAGGCTGCCGGGACGTTTGCCATCCAAGGTCACCAATGGAAGCGACCGAGCGATCGTCGGCAACAGATTGTCCACGTCTTCAGTCGCAGGCTCCGATTCCAGCAGCCCGACGGCGGCCAGACACCGAGTCAAAAACGGCAACTCCCGCGCGTCGTCGCCATCGTCCTCACCGGTCAAACAGCCAACTGTGGGCCGCAACAATCGGCAGGCGCCTTGAGCACGTTCAACTCGTCGCCCAAACCAGAATAAATTATCCGCGACTCGGCTTGGGACTTCCGCTCCGCTGCGGCGAAGAACAATCGGCTCGCGGGACGTCGCCAGCAAGCTGGCGTGCCGGACTTGTCCAGTCGATAGCACCCACGCGTCTTTACTGACTTCGCCTGCAATGATCGACCGGTCCAATGCCTCAGAAGAACGAGACAGCCGAATCAGGCCGCCAGTTAAAACTTGGTATGAATCCTTGTGCGAAACGAGAAACACTCGCAGTGCGACGTGCCATGGCGCCGGTGGCCCGTCGGCTGTCCAAACTGGAGCCGTTGAGCGCCGAATCAACTGCCGAGCAGCCAGCTCGTGTGGGCGCGATGAAAGCAGTCGATCCTTCGCGTCACTATTGGTCGACCAAAGGTCTTCATCCGAAAATTCTTGCCGAGCGACTCGATACGCCGAACATAGCCTGAGCGTTTCTTTGTTCGCTGCGACGTGCTGCCGGGCCGAATCTTGGCCACACCACCATGTCGGGACGGATGGCAATTCCAACTCGCGACCTTGCCACGCATTCGCTATTCCTGGCAAAAACGGCAACAGCGAAGTCGACTCCACAAGAGAAGTTCCAAACGCGTTGACGACGGCGACGTTTCCTAGTTGCGTCGCCTGCAGCAGACCCGGCACGCCTACATTGCTGTCAGAGTGGACCTCTAGCGGATCACAATACTCATCGCTAAGTCGCCGCCAAATCACATCGACTGGCAGCAATCCGGACAGTGTCTTCAGAAATACTTTGTCGTCACGTACTGCAAGGTCGGCTCCTTCAACCAATGTGTAGCCAAGGTACCTCGCCAGATAGACGTCCTCGAAATAATTCGGGCCACCTGGGCCGTGGCTGAGTAGCACCACGCGCGGGTTGTCGCGATGAGCGGGCGCTGAATCGCGAAGCATGTGTTGTAATGCAATGAAATAGTGTGCCAGCCGTTCGACCCGACACTTCCGCATCATGTTCGGCAGCATCCGTGACGCTACGACTCGATTTTCCAACACGTACCCGAGTCCGAACGGAGCGTCCGTGCGATCACCGATCACACGCCATGCGCCATCTTCGCCCCGCACCAAATCCGCCGCATAGACGTTCAGCTGCGCTCGCGTGCTGGGGCTTTGACTGTGAAAACGACGGCGAAATCCGGGGTGGCTAAATAGCCATTCAGGGGGCAAGAGTCCCGACGTCAACAATTCTTGCGGCCCATAGATATCGCCCAAGATCCGGTTCAATAGTTCCGCACGTTGAATGAGGCCGGAAGCCAGAGTTCGCCATTCTGCCTGACCGATCACAAACGGCAACGCGTCAAGCTCCCAAGGACGCTGGTTCGCAGGATCGTCTTTGTACGCGTTATATGTAATAGAGTCCTGGTGAATCTCTTCTTGAGCTCGTTGCCACCGACGCGTGAGTTCGTCAGAACCGAGTTTGTTCAGCGACTGCAGCGACTGAGCCCAAACAGGCCTGAGAGATCCGTCCGGCGAAATCACCTCGTCAAAACAGCCTTCGCCCGCCGCGTAGCCATCGAGTAGATTGACGTCCGGTTGTACATCTGCCGTGCCGCTCATGAATTTGGTCTAGCTCTCCGCAAGTCCAAAGTCAACGGGAATTTGGGATTCGGCTCATTTGGCGGCAGCGGCATCGGTCCCGGCGTGTGGCCAGCATCAAAAAACCTGGCGGCTCGCCGTGATTCCGCTTCGTAAGCGTTGACAGGAAAGCTTTCGTAGTTGCGGCCGGCCGGATGGGCAACATGATACGTACACCCGCCCACGCTGCGGCCGTTCCAACTATCGAAAAGATCGAACACCAGCGGCGTGTGGACCGGAATCGTTGGATGCAAACAACTGGGCGGCTGCCAAGCGCGATATCGAACGGCCGCGATGAATTCGCCTTTCGTTCCCGTCGAACGCAGCGGTACGCGACGACCGTTGCACGTCACGATATGACGCTCGTCGGTCATGCCTTTGACTTTTACTTGCAGCCGCTCGACCGACGAGTCGACGTAGCGAGTTGTTCCGCCGCCGCCCGGTTCCTCGCCAAGCACATACCATGGTTCGATCGCCTGTCGCAATTCGATTTCTATGTCACCGATTTGAATTGAGCCGATCCGCGGAAATCGAAATTCGAAGTGCGACGCAAACCAATCCGCTTCTAGGGCGAGACCGCACTCCCGTGTCTCTTCGATCACGTCGTTGAGATCGCTCCAAACGAAATGCGGCAACAGGAATCGATCGTGAAGCGTCGTTCCCCAATGCACAAGCTTGGACGAGTATGGCTGCTCCCAAAACCGCACGACCAGCGCACGCAAAAGCAATTGCTGCGTGAGACTCATCCTCGCGTGTGGCGGCATCTCGAAACCTCGAAACTCGACCAGCCCAAGACGCCCCGTGCTACTGTCGGGCGAGTAGAGCTTGTCGATGCAAAACTCCGCCCGATGTGTGTTGCCCGTTATGTCGACCAGCAAGTTCCGGAAAATGCGGTCAACCAGCCAGGGTGCGTTTGGCTCGTCCTGCCGCGGGACCAAATCGAATGCAATTTCCAGCTCATACAACGCGTCGTGCCGACCCTCGTCAACGCGAGGCGCCTGACTGGTCGGGCCGATAAAGCTCCCAGAAAACAGATATGACAGCGAAGGATGGTTGTTCCAGTATCCAACGAGACTCTTCAGCAAATCCGGTCGCCGCAAAAATGGGCTATCCTGCGGAGTTGGTCCTCCGAGCACAACATGATTGCCGCCGCCGGTGCCGGTGTGCCGGCCGTCCTGCATAAACTTTTCGGTGCCGAGCCGGGCCTGGCGGGCCTGCTCGTAGAGCAGTTCGGTGGTTTGCACCAGTTCGCTCCAGGTGGCAGCCGGAGGGATGTTGACCTCGATCACGCCGGG
>JAGQPC010000788.1 GCA_020426925.1 Planctomycetales bacterium
AGTGCAACCTAACAATTGGGCAAGCGTTTTGCAAAACATGCAATCTCGATCAGGCGTGTTGGGCTGCGCTTCGCTCCACCAACCTACATCTGGCGCATCGCCGTTGTTGACTTCTTGCAACTCGATGCGCCGACAGCCACACCGCGGTGCAAATTCGCAACGCGGACCTCCGCTGAATTTTGCGGCTAGAGGCATCGTGAGGTAGGTTTCTGTGGATCCTTCTATCTATTTCCCTGGCGGCACTGCGCCATTTGCCCATGAAAATCTTCCCAGCAGTTTTGTACGTCCTAGCAACTGCCGCATCTGCGGCCGAAGCAGCGACGATCGGCTATTGGGACTTCGAGGATGTCCCAGGGAGCGAACTGCCCAGCACCTTGAACCAGGGAAACACCGACAATTGGGACAGAAATATTCTGAATTCGTACACAGCAACTGCGGCCAGCGGAAAGGGTGTTTATCGTTTGCGCCGTCCCGGCGGAGTCGCTCCGGATGGATCGCCGCTGGGATCAACCTCTTTCGTCTATGTTGGGTTCCACAATTCAGGAACGGCTTCCTATCGAGCGGCCATCGACAGCTTTTCGTTTGCGGGACACGGTGGATCGGCGACCGGTTTTCGTGGTGAAGAGCGAGTCCGCTTTGAACTACTGGACGATGCGTTTCCGTCAACTTCTGCTCGAATGATTCTGCAACGTATTCGCGACCCTGCAGACGGGACTAGTCAAGTGTTTCTTTCCGGCGAAGCACTGTCTGTCGGCGGCACGGCAACGGACATCGCACCCGTTTCGATTTTTTCTGGAGACACTTCCGTTGTGCCACTCAGCCTTTCGCTGGACGTCGACTTTGACACGGACAGCTACAGCGTGTCATACGCGTTCGCTGATGCCCCGATGACAATTATCGGATCGGGTTCGATCGACATGGACCGAGGTCTCCGATACGGCCGACTGACGACTTTTCGAAAACTCGATTCGACACCAACGGAACGGATCGACATTGATTCGATTCAGATCATCGCCGTCCCAGAATGCAAAACATCATGTGCTTCCGTATTGGCATTATGCATCGTGCTTGCGTTCCACCGACACGCTGAACGCCAGAAATCAACCCGGTAGTGTTTTCACGTATTCGTTGAGTTCTCGCTTAAGGATTTCAGCTGCCTGGGAAAGTTCGCCGTACATTTCCGCATAGTCGGCGGGTTCATCGTCTGCCGCCTTCTTTTCCATGTACCCGGCTAGTTGTTGAATCGCGGGAACACCGAAAATCCGAGTAGCCCCTTTCATCGTGTGAGCGGCTCGCCGAAGCGTCGGCATATCGTCCTGCTCGATCGCCGTGGCAAGGTTCTCCAGCAGTTCGTCGCACTCGCCCACAAACGCGACGATGACATCGCGCAAAATCCCCACTTCGCCGTCAACTGCATCCAACGCTTCTTTTTCGCTCCATGATCGCGAAGACGCGTCGTCGCACTTTGCCGCAGCATCACTAGTCGACTTGCTGGCAACACCGCAAAGCCGTTGGATCACTTCGTCGAGTTCTCGCCGCCGTACCGGTTTGCGTAAATAGTCATCCATTCCCGCTTCAAGACACCGCCTACGGTCTTCTTCCATGGCGTGTGCTGTGATCGCCACGATTGGAACGTGCGTGCCCGATGAGGCTTCTATCTCACGGATCTTCTGAGTAGCCTGAAGCCCATCCATCTCGGGCATTTGCACATCCATCAACACCAAATCGTAAGTTCCGACCGAATACATGTCGACTGCTTCGCAACCGTCGTTCGCGACGTCAGCGTGATGTCCCATTCGAGACAAGATTCCTAGTGCAAGCTTTTGATTAGCCAGTCCGTCTTCGGCCAACAAGATCTTCATCGACCGATGATCTCGAGCTTCAACCGACTGGACATGTTCGGCAGTACTATTCAGCTCCTCAACTTCGCTGGCAGTCGGATTTTCGAACTGAACACTGAAACGAAAAACGCTACCTTTTCCGACGCGACTTTTGACAGAGATGTCGCCGCCCATCAGGTTGACCAACTTCGCGGAAATGGCCAGCCCCAATCCGGTTCCTCCGTATTGGCGCGTCGTCGATGAATCGGCCTGCTGAAACTCCGCAAAAATACTGTTGACGTTTTCCGCGGGAATCCCGATCCCGGTGTCCGTGACGCTAACTTCCACGGTGGTCCTGCAATCATCGATCTCGACTAGCGCCACTTCGACACTAACGTCGCCACGGTCGGTAAACTTGATCGCATTTGCAATCAGGTTTACCAGCACCTGGCGGAATCTCGTCGGATCACCACGGACTTCATCGGGAACGTTTTCCCCAATGCTTAGGTCAAGACTGAGAGCTTTTTCGGCGGCGCGAAACTCCAGCGACTTGATCGTATCGTGGACGACCGTATGGAGTTTGAATGGAACAATTTCCAGCTCGACTTTGTTGGCATCGATTTTTGAAAAATCGAGAATCTGGTTGATGACGCCCAAAAGCGATTCGGCAGAAATCAACACGGTTTCCAAGTAGTCGCGTTGGACTGCAGTCAGTTCCGTTTCAAGAGCCAGATCGGTAAGCCCCAAAATCGCGTTCATGGGAGTGCGAATTTCGTGGCTCATATGCGCCAAAAAGTCGCCCTTCGCTCGATTCGCCGCTTCGGCCGCCTCGCGCGCTTCACGTTGCGCAGCTTCCGTTGCCTTGCGGCTGGTGATGTCTCGCGAGATCCCGAATGTGCCGATGACTTCTCCGACGAAGTTCCGTAATGGTGCTTTGGTTGTCGACACCCAAGTGGTCGAACCGTCGGGCCAAGTGACCTGCTCCTCCACGGACTCCAGCGATCGACCGGTCCGCATCAACGTCGCCTCTTCTTCCCGAGACTGAACTTCCTTGTGCTCGCCGAAGAAATGCCGATCACTCTTTTGCGTTGCGTCTGCTGGATGGTTGAGGCCTAGACGATGAGCCATCGCACGGCTGATGCGAATGAACCTTCCTTCGCGGTCTTTGAAGTAGATATTGTCCGGCGTGTTTGCCAGCAACGCGTTCAATAGCTGGCGTTCTTGGTCGAGTTCCGCCTCAATCCGCTTGTGGGCTGAAACGTCCCAGAAAATGACCTGAGTGCCCTGAATGTTTCCTTCATTATCTCGAATCGGCGTCTTCCGCACTTCGAAATAATGAGTGTCGCCGCCGCTGAAATTCTGTTCGATGTCCGAAAACGTCTGGCCAGTCGTTTGGACCAGCTTATCGTCATGCCGGTATTTGCTGGCCAGTTCTTCGGGATAGAGGTCAAAGTCCGTCTTGCCTAGAACGTCTTCCAAATCGAGTTCCAGCAATGAACAAAACGCTTGATTCGCGAACGTGATTCGACCGGCAAGGTCCTTGCGCGCCACCGACACGGGAAGATTCTCAACCAGCGACAGGTACAACGCCTCGACGTCATGCTCTGCTGGTTCGTTGTTTTTCATTGACATGTTTCACCCCGAGCATGGATGGCGGAAACCACTCCTGGCCACAATAACTGTTTGTGATTTCAAACACAATCATCTCCGGTTGACCCGCCAAAAGCGGGGCAGGCGATCTTTAGCACTAGTAACCGCTACGATGCAAATCGGCACCGGCAAAGATTGTCGATTTTTGCGCTCACAATACACAAAACTTCGCCAAACACGTTAGGCTAGTAGCTGTCTACTTTTCTGGCTGTATGCCAATTTTCGGGCCGTGTTCGGAAATTCATACACTCGGCCGGAGAGTTTGCGTTCGCAATCATTCATTGAGGACACAGCGATCTTTCTTTCATCCTGACGTATCTGGTCCAGTCCAGGGATAATCGTCAAAAATATTTTTGAACAACGGCTGGAAGTCAAAATGGAGACAAATCCACATGAGCACATTTAGAAGCTCCAATCGCAAACCATCGCGACGCACACGAATCGAACCGTTGGAGAATCGATGTGTTCTGGCTGCAGTTCCGTTTGTAGAAACCGTTGTTTACAACGAAGGAATCAGCCGTTCTCAATCCGTGCAAACTGCAGACCTGGATGGCGATGGTGACATTGACGCTACAGCATTGAGCGCCGGTGATCTGCTAACCTTCCTCAACGACGGATCCGGCGGTTTCGGTGATCCAATCAAATCAACTGGAACGCTTCCGGGCGACGCGCGATCGTTGCTGCTTGCCGACTTCGATGGTGATGGAGACGTCGACGCAATCGCTGGCTCAATCGGAAACGAAGAAGCAGACCATTCGACCGTGACTCTTTTCCAAAACGATGGCACGGGCAACTTGATACTCAACACCACCGCGTTGCTGCTATCCTCCGAAGACGGCTTTGTCGACGATATCGCCATGGGTGACATTGACGGCGACGGAGATATGGACGTCGTGGCAGCTGGCCGCGGCAGCAGCCAGGTCTTTCTGTTGAAAAACGTTGGAGGTGGTGAGTTTGCGGCGCCAATGGTTGTCAGCGGCGATTTCTTGGAGCCCCGCGCGGTTCACGTCACCGACATGGACGGTGATGGCGACATGGACATCGTCGGCACGGCATCGTATGAAGACACCGAAGGACACCACGTGTTCTGGTACGAAAATTCCGATGGGAAAGGAACGTTCGGATCCGATCCCGCCAGCATAGTCGACACACCTGCTGAACCTCGATTCTTGGATTCGGCTGACATAGACGGAGACGGCGACATGGACCTCGTCGTGCCGTTCCAGGGTGTAGATGCTAACGCAATTGGGCTAATCACGAATACGAACGGAGTGCTCGACACGGCCGTCGCACTCGCAGTCAATTTGGACGGCGTTGAACGAACACGCTTTGTCGACATCGATGGTGACTCCGATCTCGACATCATGGCAACCGTCGACAACGCGGGGCAGGTCATCTGGCTGGAAAACACCGACGGAGCAGGAACGTTCTCTGAAGTTAAATTCGTGAGCGAAGACACCGTCCAGGCAAGCGGTCTGTCCATCGCCGACCTTGATGGTGATGGCGACATGGATGCGATGTCCACTTCGCAGTTCGCTGCCCAGGTAAGTGTGCATCTAAATGACGGATCGGGAACATTTGCCACAAGCACGCTGACGCCAGACAACGCCATCGACCCCAACTTTGTGTTGCTCGCTGATATTGACGGCGATGGAGATCAAGACTTCGTTGGGCAATCAGATTTCGACTTCGAAATCGCTTGGTACGAAAACGACGGTACCGGAATATTCGGCGGTCAAAACATGATCGTCGACTACGATTATCCGCCGAATCCCGACTTAACGCCGACCGTTTGGTGGGACATTCAAGCGGGCGACATGGACGGTGACGGCGACGTTGATATCATCACTTCGGAACCGAACTTCGCCGACACGATCATTTGGTACGAAAATGTTGATGGCAACGGCGACTTCAGCGAAATTCACACATTTGCAGGTCAGAATGCTGACAACGCACGACTGGTTCCTCTTGTCTTGAGCATCGTTGATTTCGATGGTGATGGCGACAACGACGTGGTCACCAACCAAGTCCGCAATTCCCCTGGTGTCGGCTGGTACGAAAACATTGATGGGCAAGGTACGTTGGAACCACGCGAGGCAATCGCGATCGAGGAACACTCCGCCCTTGGTAAGCACTTCGTGGGCGACATTGACGGAGACGGCGATCTCGACGTTCTTGTCGGCGACAACAACCTTGCCACGGTTGCCAGTGTCGTTTGGTATGAAACTATCCAGACAGAAGACGGAACTCTGTACGACGAAATTCAAATTATCAAGACGGACCAATATGTAATCGACGCCGTGCAGTTGGTTGACATGGACGATGATGGTGACCTAGACGTCCTGATCGCTAGCTATCCTGATTTGGACACTGATTCGACGATCGAATGGTTTGAAAACACCGACGGAAAAGGAACATTCGCCGCAGCGGGAACACTCGTCGGCACGCAGTTTGTCGTTTCGCAGTTAAACGTAGTCGATCTCGACGGTGATGGCGACAAAGACATAGTTGCCCCTGGCCAGTTTGAAGGCCTGATTGAAGTCTTTGACAACAACGGTGACGGCACGTTCTCTGAATACACGGTGAACGCCGAACCTTTCCCACAGCTCACCGGCAAAATCGGCGTGGGTGATATCAACGGTGACGGCAAGATTGACGTTATCGCCGGAAAAGGCGACGAAAATGCGTACGTTGCCTACATCCAACTTGAAATCATCGACAACAAGTTCGACTTGAACGCCGACGGAAACGTCGATGGAGCGGACGGCGATTTGCTCTACGCCAGCATTCGCAACGGATCGGAAGAAACCAAATTCGATTTAAATGGCGACGGATCTGTTAGTAACTTGGACATGATTACGATGATGAGCGACGGATTGGGCTCGTCGGTCGGCGACTCGAACTATAACGGAGTTTTCGGCACCGACGACCTAGTTTTAGTGTTCCAAGCCGGAGTGTACGAAGATAACGTCGCTGGAAATGCTACTTGGGCGACGGGCGATTGGAATGTTGACGGCGACTTCACCACAAATGACTTGGTGTTCGTCTTCACCAACGGAAACTACCAAGGCGCGGCAGGGGCCACTCCAATTCGAAGCCAACTTGCCGGAAGTGTAGATGGCCGCGGTGACGGAGTTCAAGTCCTGGACGATAACGATGTTGCTGTCGTCGTCGAGGACATTGAAGCGGGCAAGAAAGCAGAACTACTCGCTCAAAACGTTGATGAAGTGTTCGCCGATGCCGACGAAGCAAATCAGCTAGTCAGCGATGATAGGTTCTTGGAAGAAGCGATGGCTTAGGAACGTTGTCTGCAAATTTCCATCAAAACGGCCGTCAGTCAAATCGTGGCGGCCGCAACTTTACGGTAGACGGTGCGTCGATGCCCAGAGCCCTAACGCAGGGTTTCGCACAAAATAAATCCGCCGTCCGTCCACTTCATTCCAGCCATCCGCCAATTTGCTCGGATCGTATTGGGCCTGCATTGAAGGTAAGTCACCATAGCTGTAGCCGACCGATTCAATTTCCTGTTGCGTGAGCTTGCCGGGGCAATACGTGATCTTGAATCGGTTTTCTGACGAGCCATGAATCAGATGAGCGGCCGCCGACAAGTTTCCGCGAAGGTCTTCGTTTTCGTCAACGAGCTTCATGATTTCGGCAGACGTTCGATACCCGTATTTGCGGATTAGCTTGTCAATATCTTTGTCTTCACCGAATGTCTCGACCGCCGGAGCCAGCACGATGAGCTCACCGCCGTCCGCGATCAGCAGCCTGGTCCGATAGACTGACTTGTTTCCCAGCCACGTGCTATGGAATTCTTCGGGATCCAAATAGGCAACGATCAAGTCAGGTTCTTCATCCAGAACCGTGAAGTTCACTTTCAGCGAAAGCTCACACGCTTTTTCAAAACATTCAACGTCATCGCCGATAAACAGCCCGCGAACAACAATCTCTCCCGCGTCGTTCGTGCCGATGACGGTCTGGATATACAACAGAGGAAGGTGCTGGCAGAAGTTATCTTGCGCATAGTTCAGCAACTTGCGCAGCGGAGTGTCGGCTCGCCCCATCATCCGTTCCATTCCATACGCAGCGCCGATGAAATGGCTTTCGTTAATACCTTTAACGCCGCCGGTTCCGACAAAAATGTTCTTGTTGTAGTTCGCCATGCCGATCACTTC
>JAGQPC010000789.1 GCA_020426925.1 Planctomycetales bacterium
CAGAATTCCATATTCATTGGATCTTCCAACGCGGCTAGGGAAATCTTGCCTGTTCAAGGGAAATATCCAGAAAAATCCGTGCGATCGTTGCAGAAAGAAAAATACGAAGTCCTCCTAACCTATTGTTGGAAAACGGGTTAGGTGATACTAGTGATTGTGAGTTAAGAAACGGCAACGCAGGCAGAACGCGTTGTCTTATGTCGATGCGTGCTTAGAGGCGATGCACGCGAGGCAGATTGAACGAGCTTTTCCGCTAGGTTTGTTGCCAGCGGAAAGTCGTATCGAAACCGCTTAGAGAAAAAGCAATCTTTCCGTCGGAGTCGAATTGACCGTCGAATTCGATTTCCGGCTCGGGATCTGAAGAAAGTTGAAAGAGCCAGCCGACCGCGAAATGCGGCGGCGTGGCATCGCATCGCTGAACCAGTTTAGAACTGGCAACTTCTTCGCCCATTTTGGGGAAGTACTTTGAATGCTCGATGTCGACCGATTTGAGTTTACCGAGCGGGTAAATGAAGACGTCGCGACTTCGAATGTTCGCTTGCACGTGCCCATTGCAAAGTGATAGCGAAACGTCCGGCGCAAAATGCAGATGAGACACCACGCTGTGAGGCTTGTTGCACGAAAACCAATCGACGATCAGCCAAAACGAACTTCCACACGCGATTAGTCGGTGCACGAAAGGCACTCCGATGTCTCGGTATGCATTGTGTCTTGCGGTGGCCCACCAGAGATTGTCGTTGCTCCCAGTTTCGGTCTTGTCCACGCGGCCTCGATGTCCTAAACGAAAGCGTGAATAGACATCGCATTGGTTCAGCGAATCGATTTCGAGACAGTTGTGTGAAGCAGTCGCACGAACAACATCTCGAATCGGTCCTTCGTTGTATTCGAAGGTGCCGGTGTCGACGATGAATTTGCTTCCACCGATTGACGCTTCGAACCCGAGCAAATCGCTGTGGCCGTGGGCCGGCAAATGGTCAGGACCAAACTGGCCTGCATCCCAGATTAGAAAGTCTCCTCCGTTCCGATAGATCCAATAATCACCGACCAACGCTCCGCCGATGCTGGGTTCTGTTGACGATTTAGCCCCCGACGTTTGCGCTCGGGAAATGAGCCGATCCAATTGTTCAGATGCTAAGGTCGTTCCGTCAGAAAACAGAGGAAGTTCGCCGTTTGGGTGTCGCATTGCGTTCGCGAAAGTCGCCATCCGCTGCGCGACACTACTACACTGTTGAGCCAAAGTTGGACAGGTTTCACGGCACGCGGACGCAATATCCAGAAATGCGTCCAGCATTTCGCAATGGTAAAACGGGGACAATTCAAAGTGTTCCCCACTGCCGAGAATCTGTTTTTCAATTTCGATTGGAATCCTACGATTCAAGATTTCGAGCCATTGTTTCGTTTCACTGCAATCCAGACACCACGACGCCAACGCCAGCGTCCGGAGATTCTCGATGAGGTGATTACCTCCAAGATCTTCTTCTAAGTGATTGCTCAGGAAATCGGCTTGCCGAACGGCGCTGGCCAAGATGTCACCGACATCCGCACAGCGATCGAAGCGAGACAAAAGAACGAACCACGCTTTCAGTCTGCGAGAAACACAAAATGGATGCCAGGCGTCTCGATGCACTCGGTTGTTCGAAACTGGATTGGATTCGATCCAATCCCTTAACACTGACAGGCAAACTTCGCTTGCTTCTTCGTTGGTACTGTCTGCTACGCAGCCATATAAGAACTCATTGTAATGCAGATTGAACTGCCACAAGTGTGTCGCTCCTACGCTTGCACATCTCCAATCAATTGGATTCCCCAGCGACTTCGTTTCATTCAAAAGCGTGAAGTTGCCTGCCGCAACGGCGTTTCGAATTTTGCTAGAGTCGGATGGCTCGAGTCCGTTTTTGACGCAATAAGCGTCAACCGCGAATTGCGATGTCTCACCATCCAGCGGACGAAAACTGACAGGGCCGCAGAACGGGCGAGCGTATCGGCCACCTTTCGTTTTTACGAGTCGAATTCGCTCCAGTCGCGCAGCCAACCGGTAAATCAGCTGAGCCGGCCGGTGATACCGAACGACTGAGATGACTCGGTTAATCTTGCTTCGAGAGAAACTCACTGCGTCTCCGTCCAATACATGACCGTCGCGCGGAATTGGACACGCAATCTAGATCACGAGTAAGAAGAAAAGGAAACTAACGACAGAAGAGCTGTCGAAGCTGCGAAGAATATGCACTCGCTTCAGGTCCTGCGGCGGGTGCCCATGGCGCGAAGTCGTCCGGCTCAAACGGAACGTAGGGGCCGGGTTTCGATTCAAGAAAGGCTGTGTTCGATTCGAGACATACAATCGAATGCCAAGTGCCAGCCGGGATGTCGACTCCAACGGAAATCCCGTTCGGAATCATTTCTACCGTTTCGGTTACGTTACCAGCGTCATCAAAGAATACGGCACCCAAGCGGCCTCGCAGAGCAACGATGTTTTCCGGTTTGGGCGTGATCAGATGCCGATGAGGTCTGATGTACGAAGCTGGTTCCATTCCGACAACCATCCGTTGGAACGGATCGTCCAACGATTCGTGTAAGTTGAGATGAGCGCGAAGTCGTTCGTTTGATTGTGCCGCCGAGCAGAGCGAATCAAGCATCTCAACGTTGATCGCGTTAGGTTTGTGCGACAAGTTCAGGCTTCTTTTTTTTTCCGGTTACTTCGTTCAGGGTATCTTCTAGCTGCGCGAACAGCTTCTCACGATCGAAATACGTTCGAGCGTATTCGACACCTCGCTGCCCCATTGCGCGACGCTCTTCGTCGGTCTTTTCGTACAGCTGCAAAACGGCATCTCGAAGGCCAGTGGGATTTTCTGCGCCGCACGCGATGCCCGCTTCTGCCTGGTTGACGATGTCCGCGCCTTCACCGTTGATTGACGCAATCACTGGTTTTCCACTTGCCAAATACGACGATAGTTTTCCTGGCGCGGTTAACGCAAAGATTGGCTCGTCCCGCAACGGCAACAGCAAGGCGTCCGCGTGATCGTAAAAGTAGGGCATCGCTTCTAGCGGATACCGTCCGACCAGATGGAAACAATGTTGCAATCCGCGGTCTTTAATTTCTTGTCGAACTCGATCAGCCTGTCTGCCGTCCCCAACAATGATCCATTGGATGTCTTTGCGGTCAGACAGCATTTCTGCCGCATCTAGAATCGTGTCGAAGTCTTGCGCGACGCCAATATTTCCAGTGAACACAATCCGGAAACCATCGGGTAACTTCGGCAGTTGACTATAGTCACAATCACCGCTTTCCAGCTGAGGCTCCACCCAGTTCGGGAAGTAGTCGACCTTGCCGACGTAGCCGCCCGTCGCATGAATGCTTTTGTCGAAACCGCGTGATGACGCAAGAATTCTGTCACACCGTTTGTAAATGAACCGGACGACCGAACGCACCATTCCCAATATCGATTTGTTTGTCACGGCTCCTGTCGCGGAAAGGCTTTCGGGCCACAGGTCTAATACCCAAAAAACAATGGGAATCTTCTTGCGCCATTTAATCAAGATTGCTGGCAAGCCGATCGTAACTGGCGACGTTTCGAAGACGAAGATTACGTCGTATTTTCCACGACACAAGAACGGAGCGAGCGTACAGAAATAGAATGCGGATGAAATGTAGTTCAGAACCAGATTGAAGCTGGTGCCTCGTCCTCGAGGAATCAGCGGAATCCTCCGTACGGAAACTCCATTGATCACTTCGCGATTGCGTTTGAGCATTCCGTAGCCAGGAAAGACCTTTCCTTTGGGATAGTTCGGTAGCCCCGTGACCACGGAAACTTCGTGGCCCCGTTCGACTAACCCAAAGGCCAGATCGTTGATCCGGAAGCTCTCTGGAGCGAAGTGATTTGTGAATATCAGAACGTGCATCGAGTTATACGGACTTGCTGCCTCGTGCTTATCCTTTGCCCCACACGGTGCGGTTTATGTAGTCGGTGTAGCTAACAATGATTCGAACCACTTTCTCGGAAACGTTGGGCATCGAATAATCACTAACTGGCCGAAGCGTGCGTCCGCTGGTTCCTCGTTCCTGCGTCAACACGATCTCCAGTCCTTGCAGAATCCTATTTGGACAAAGTCCCGTCATCATCACGGACGCTTCTTCCATTCCTTCCGGTCGTTCGTGCGCTTGTCGTATGTTCAGCGCGGGGAAGTTGAGTATCGAAGATTCCTCAGTAATCGTACCGCTATCTGACAACGTAGCAATCGCGTTCTTCTGCAAACATACGAATTCCGTAAACGCCAGCGGCTTCGACAAAGTAATACGCCTGTCAAACTCAAGTCCCAGTTGCTCGATGCGCTTTCGAGTGCGAGGATGAGTTGAGAAAATAATGGGGCGTTCGTACTTTGCCGCGATTTGGTTGAGCGCCGTCGTCAGGTTGCGAAAATTGTCGTCATAGTCGACGTTTTCTTCTCGGTGCGAACTCACCACAAAAAACTCTTGCGGAGTGAGCCCCAGGCGAGTAACGACGTCAGAATTTTCTATTTTTTCCTTGTAGTAATTCAAGACTTCAAACATCGGACTGCCGGTCTTAATCACTCGGTCGGGCGGAATTCCCTCTCGCAATAAGTACTCGCGAGCGATGTCGCTGTACGGCATGTTGATGTCGGAAATATGGTCCACGATCTTTCGGTTGATCTCTTCGGGGACCCGCTGATCAAAACAGCGGTTGCCCGCTTCCATATGAAACACCGGGATCTTCCGTCGCTTTGCCGCGATGGCAGCGAGGCAGCTGTTGGTGTCCCCCAGAATCAGTACGGCATCAACCGGGTTTTCTTCTAGGACGGCGTCACATTTACTTATCGTATTCCCGATCGTGACAGCCGCGTTGGCTCCTGCCGCATCCAAGAAAAAGTCTGGCTTGGGGATCTCAAGATCGTCAAAAAAGATCTCGTTTAGCTCGTAGTCGTAGTTCTGTCCGGTGTGCACCAACACTAAATCGAGGTGGCGACGCACCGCGCCCATCACTCTTGCCAACCGAATGATCTCGGGGCGAGTACCAACAACAATCGCAACGCGTAACTTCTTCATTTGATCACCGGCACCCAGTATGTATCCATTCGGTTCGGATCAAAAACTTCGTTTGCCCAAAACAGAACGATCATGCTGTTCGATCCCGTGTTTTCAATCGAGTGTGTATATCCTGGCGGAATATCGACAACTTTGATCTCTTGGTCGTTCACGGGGTATTCGACAATGTCATCGCGTTCAGGCAACCGAAATCGAATAATCCCTTCGCCGTGGATCAGGCAAAATTTTTCAACCTTCGTGTCGTGATAGTGATTGCCTCGAGTGATTCCAGGCTTTGTTGTCGACACGAACATCTGGCCGAATGTGTCTGATTTGATTAATTCGAATAACCAACCTCGATCGTCCACTTTCAGATCGACGCTGCCCGCGAAGTCCTGTTCGTCCAAGAATGACAAATAGGTTGAGTACAGGTACTTTGTCATTCGATCCGACAAGTCGGGAACTTTCAACGTTTGGCGAATCGCGTGGACCTCGCGGATCTTGTCAGCGAGTTCGCCAACGGTGATGTCGAACGTTTCATCAACCGACTCACGCGAACTTAGCGGCGTTTCTGCATCGACGTGTCGCAAGAAGCAACGCACAACTTCGTCGATGTAGACTAGTGTGATTTGGTGAGACGGATCGTTGATCTGAATGTCCAGCCCACGACTGATGTTATGGCAGAACGTTGCTACGACCGTGTTGTAGTTTGGTCGCGACCATTTTCCAAACACATTGGGCAAGCGATAGATCGAAACAGGATTGCCTGTTCGCTCGTGATACGCCGTCAATGCGTTTTCCGCGCCTAGTTTACTGCGACCGTATGGGTTGTCACGTTCAGCTTGTGTCGACGACGAAATCACAACTACAGGTGGTTTTTCCATCTCCTCGATCGTCGCCACAATCTGTTCGGTCAGGCCCGTGTTGACCATTTGAAAATCGTGTTCGTTTGGCGGTCGGTTTGCACCGGCGAGATGGAAAACAATGTCGGCCTCGCGCAGTCGGTTTTGCAGAGTTTCGATGTCATCGCGCGACGTGAACGTCGTGACGCGCACGGCCAACTCGTCGCTCCGTCGCTTGAGCGCGGCGATCAAGTTTCGCCCGATGAATCCTTCAGAACCTGTTACCAGAATCGTTTTCATATTTAGTGCGGGCAATAATTCAGGTCAAAACTGCGGCAACGTCCGTGCCCGTTCTTCACCCTCCCGGCGGGAGGGTCGAAGGTGAGGAACGAACCTTCGGGGAGGGGTTTGCTGGCGACGGCTCACAGGGCTCACAGGCCAACCTCACTAATCCACCCCTCCCCAAAAACTCGCAAACTCGTTTTTGACCCTCCCAGCGGGAGGGTGAAGTGTGTTACTGCGACTTGTGTGAAGGCTCAAGTCGCAAGCTGGAAGCTTACGCCACTCCTTCACCGGCTGCAGCCAACTCGTTTCGCACGTAGTCCAGGGAAAGCAGCTTTGCTTTGACGCCTTCGACGTCGAGACGCTCGGTGTTGTGCGAGTTGTAGTCGATGGCCTGCGAGTGTTCCGACTTGCCTTCAAAAAAGTACTTGTTGTAATTGAGGTCTCGGTTGTCCGCCGGAATCCGGTAGTAGTCACCCTTGTCCTCGCACCGAGACATCTCTTCTCGCGTCAAGAGTGTCTCGTACAGCTTTTCTCCGTGACGAGTGCCAATGATCTTGATCTCGGTGTCCGAATCGAACAATTCTTTGAGTGCTTGCGCCAGGTCCGCGATTGTGCTCGCTGGAGCCTTCTGCACGAACGTGTCGCCTTGCTCACCGTTGTTGTACGCGTAGAGCACTAGATCAACCGCGTCGTCCAAGGACATCAAGAAGCGAGTCATGTTGGGATCGGTGATCGTGATCGGCTGCTTGTTTTTGATCTGTTCGATGAACAGCGGAATCACAGAACCTCGTGATGCCATGACGTTGCCGTAACGAGTGCAGCAAAAACGTGTTTTCGCTGGATCGGCGATCCGGGATTTGGCGACAACGATTTTCTCCATAATCGCCTTGCTCATACCCATCGCGTTGATCGGGTAGACGGCTTTGTCAGTGCTAAGAGCGATCAGTCGAGAAACACCGCATTCGATCGCCGCGTTGCAGACGTTTTCCGTTCCGATCACGTTTGTCTTGACGGCTTCGAACGGATAGAACTCGCACGACGGAACTTGCTTCAATGCCGCTGCTTGGAAGACGTAATCGGATCCCATCATCGCCGATTTGATGCTGTTAAAATCGCGGACGTCTCCGATGTAAAACTTCACTTTGGGATCTGCCAGCGAGATCCGCATGTCTTCTTGTTTTTTTTCATCGCGGCTAAAAACACGAATCTCACGGATGTCGGTGTTTAGGAATCGCCGTAGGACAGCGTTCCCAAACGAACCCGTTCCTCCCGTGATTAGCAGCGTTTTTCCGTCAAACATTTATGATGAGTCCTTGGTAGCTTGGGCCCTGGCCCGAGATGAATTGGTGTCACGGGCCAGGGAAAAAATTGAACGGTTGCTATTGATCGCAGCAACACGTTTTTACTCTCCCTTTGGGAGAGTCGGGCCGAAGGCCCGGAGAGGGTTTTCGGCAACATTCCACTAGCGTAGCGAACCCGCCAACTCAATTCAGCACGCCTTACACGCAACTAGAGGATCGCCCCTCCCCGGAAACTCACAAGCTCGTTTCCGACCCTCCCGAG
>JAGQPC010000790.1 GCA_020426925.1 Planctomycetales bacterium
ATCATAAGTTCGACCCGATTCCAACTCGCGACTACTACCGGATTTACGCAGCCTTTGCGGCGACTCAAATGGCGGAACGGCCCGCTCCGTTTCTTTCGATTGAAAGCCGAAAAAGATTCGAAGAAGGTCAAGCATTCGTTCAGCAAATGTTGGAGCACGCCGTCGCCGAAAAAAACAAGATCAAGGACAAACAAGAAACTGCAGCTCGCGCTTGGTTCAAGGAGCACAATCTTGAATACCTTTCGGAAGAAGATCGTAAGGACCTGCCGGACGAACAGAAGCCGCCGCGATACGTTGGTCTCGATTATGTAGACGAAGGCCAATTAAAGGTCCGCGAGCAAGACGAATGGATCTGGAACCGGCGACTCGAGCGATACCAACCGATGGCTCAGAGCGTCTACAACGGGCCTGACGTTGATTACCAATGGAACGGAGCACGCAAGCTCCGCATGACCAAAAAGGTCGACGCGCAATGGCAGCCGAACAGTTTCATTCTCGGCGGAGGCGCACTGACCGCGAGAGGTGACGCCGTCGATCCGGGTGTGCTAAGTGCGACTCGCGTCCCTGTTCGTTTTAATACGAAAGATAGCGTCGATCCGTATGTCATCGATTCGGCGATCGACGGACGACGTACCGCACTTGCGAAATGGGTCGTGGATCCAGACAACCCACTGGCTGCTCGCGTGATTGTGAATAGGATTTGGCAACAGCACTTTGGCCGAGGACTTGCCGGCAATCCGAACAATTTTGGTGCAAAGGGTGCCAAGCCAACTCATCCAGAACTGCTCGATTGGCTGGCGGCCGATTTAATCAAGCACGGCTGGAAAATCAAACGATTGCATCGTCTGATTACAACATCGCACACGTACCAGCAATCGACTCAGCATTCTGTTATGGACAGCCTGCGCACAGAGGATCCATCCAACAATATGCTCGCCTATATGAATCCTCGTCGCTTAACCGCAGAGGAATTACGCGACAGTTTGCTGTTCGTCTCCGGTGAGTTAAACGGCGAACTGGGCGGTTTGCCAATCATGCCCGAAATCAACATGGAAGTTGCATTGCAGCCACGGATGATTCAGTTTTCGTTGGCACCAGCGTACCAGCCGTCGCCAACTCCCGAATCTCGCAATCGTCGGACGATTTATGCTTATCGAGTCCGTGGACAAGCAGATCCGTTTTTGGAACTGTTCAATCAACCGACGCCAAACGAATCGTGCGAATACCGAGATTCGGCGGCGGTGACTCCGCAGTCATTCACGTTGTTGAATAGTGACATGATCACCGATCGTTCGATCGCTTTCGCTCTGCGTTTGCAAGATCAATCCAACCACGTCGCCGATCAAATCACAAACGCGTTCAAGCAGGGACTAGGCCGACGGCCAGCGGACAGTGAACTTTCACGCATGAACATGTACGTGGAAGAAATGCTCGCGTATCATCGGCAGCATATGCCCGTGTCAGTGGATTACCCGGTCAGAATAACCAGATCGTTAGTTGAGGAGTTCTCTGGTAAACCATTTGAGTACGAAGAAATTCTGCCGGCGTTCCAGAACTACAAGCGAGACAAGAAACCGGCAGATGTCGACGCAAGTACTCGCGCGTTAGCCGACATGTGTCTGTTGCTGTTTAATAGTAACGAATTCATTTACGTGTATTAGAAAAAATGCTATGAACGACTTCTCGCAAAATGAATCTCGCCGCAGCTTTCTCTACGGCCTTGGCAGTTCAATTGGCTCGCTCGCATTCACGTCGATGCTAAGCGCCGACGAAGCCAAAACAGCCACCGGGCCGTTGGCTCCGAAAAAGCCAATGCACTCGGCGAAAGCGAAAGCATGCATCATGCTTTTCATGGAAGGTGGCCCAGGGCACATGGACACATTCGATCCAAAGCCCAAGCTTACCGAGCTCCACAAGTCCGAATCGAAACTGACCGATGGTTTAGAAACCGGATTCAAGTTCTTTGTTGGCAGTCCTTTCAAGTTCCGCAAGGTCGGCGAATCGGGAATCGAAATGTGTGATCAGTGGATACACATGGCCGATCCCGATGTGGCCGATGAACTGTGTAACTACCGAGGCTGCCAAGCAGAATCGCTCAATCACCCTGAAGCACTTTTCCACATGAACACGGGAAGTCGCCTTGGCGCCGATCCGGCCATCGGTTCGTGGGCGACTTATGGGTTGGGCTCGGTAAACCAAAATCTTCCGGGCTACGTCGTGATGACCGAGCTGGCTAATCCACAGGGAGGAGCACGCAATTGGAGCAACGGTTTCTTGCCAGCTTATTATCAGGGCACTCGGCTGCGTCCGACCGGTTCGCCGATATTGGATTTGCATCCCCAAGGCAACAAGACTCGTTCGCATCAACGGCGAGCGATTGACGAACTAGCTTTTCTGAACCAACAACATGCAGAAAAACATCCAGGCCACAATGACCTGGCTGCGCGGATGGAGAATTACGAACTCGCTTTCCGAATGCAAACGGAAGTTCCCGGCGTCATCGACATCGAGGCCGAACCGGCTCATGTCCGTCAGATGTATGGACTGGATCAAAAGGAAACAGCGGCGTTTGGCAAACAATGCTTGTTGGCGCGGCGGCTCGTGGAAAACGGCGTCCGGTTCGTTCAGGTATTTTCGGGTGGTTGGGACAGTCATGATTATCTGGAACGAGGCCATTCGTCTCGGATCCAAAGCGTTGACAAGCCGATGGCTGCCTTGATCAAAGATCTCAAATCACGTGGCATGCTGGATGAAACTCTGGTCGTTTGGACAGGAGAATTCGGAAGGACTCCCGACAACAACAAACGCGGCGGTGTCTATTCGTTGGGCCGAGGCCATAATGTCAATGCGATGACGATGCTAATGGCTGGAGGCGGAGTGAAACGTGGTGCGATCGTTGGTGCGACCGACGAATTAGGTGCTCACGCCACTGAGTGTGTGCACCCGATTCGAGACTTCCACGTAACCTTGCTGCATTTGCTAGGGCTGGACGATAATAAGCTCACCTATTTCCACGCAGGACGATTCAAGCAGCTTTCACAATTCGGCGGTGAAGTGATTTCAGAGTTGATTGCATAGTCGCACTCGCTACGGCCGCAAGTTGAATTTCGGCTTGCGACTTGCAATCAGTTCTGATTCGTAGGCACGTCGCATGCGAGTCGCCATTGCTTTTGACTTCGGATCGAACGCGTGTATTTCAACCGTGATTGCTGCACCTGTTTTCTGCGATAGATAATTCGCAAGCGCTAGTCGGTCCGACTCGTTTAAGTGATTTGTTAATCGAGTTCGCAATTTGGCTGCTTCACCGACGTACAAATAGCCTGTCGCGTCGCGGAAAATGTAAACTCCCGGTTTGTTCGGGATCTTTTCAGAATTGTGACGCAGTTCAGCTACCGTAAATTCGGTGATCGTTCGTCCCCAATCCGCGACGCGAACAACGAATTCGGGCTTGAGCTGACGAGCCTTACGTAGTCCAAACGCGGCTTTGCGAAGCAAATACGCGTCGACGTCAGGCCGCATCGTACGTGCGACTTCGTCAAACTCCATCCGCAGTTTCGGATCGCACATGATTTGGTCGGTCGTTGCATGGTGCTTGTCCGATAGCAGGCGAGCCGCGATTTCCGCAACATGGCGGTAGTCGTCGTGCCGATCCGCCCGCCGCTGAGAAACCTCGACTTTGAGTTGCCCAGCCTTCCTCAGGTTTAACAGCGTGCGGTTAAACTCCTGGGATTTGACATTAGGCAACTGTTCTTTGCAGCGCCGCAAGAACGCTTCTTGCAATTCGTTTTGCAGCAGTACTTCGTCACTGCTCCAACCAGCATGCGTTTCGACAAATGCAGCGTGAACAACATCACGCACTCGTTTGTCACGGACTTCGTGATTCTGCGCATCGTCTTGGTCTGCACTCAGAGTTGTCGCCAAAACCGCGATACAACAAGAAAACACAATAATACTTCGAATCTTTCTTAACCGTTCATGCAATGCGAAATCCCCCACCAAGATGCCAGCGACATGGCGGCTGTTTCTACTCGAAGTATTCGTTGGCCTAGGTGCAGCTCGGTCCAGCCCGAGTTCGCCAAAAAGTCAACTTCATTGTCAGTAAAACCGCCTTCCGGTCCAACTGCGAACGCTACGTTTTGCGGCGTCGGCTGCCCAAAGTTCGGTTTCGACGTCACGTGAGCAACATAGCGCCGAAACGTCGCTGGCACTTGCTCCCCCAAACCTTCGATTGTGACAGGCGGAGAGATGTCCATTAGCACGTTGCGTTCGCATTGTTTCGACGCTTCAATTACGTGCCGCTTTAATCGTTCAATGGCTTTGCCGGTTGGCTGGGCGACGCCGCGTTCGGAAACCAAAGGGACCAATCGAGTCGCTCCTAGCTCGACGAGTTTTTGTACCATCCATGTTTGCCGGTCGCCTTTGGGCAGTGCAACCGCTAGCACCATGTCGAAAGGGAGTTCTCGGTTGATCTCCAAGCGTTGATCAACGATTAACTCCACCGTCTTCCGATCAACCGTTTGGATCGTTGCCAAAAAGTCGACGCCAGAACCATCGAACACAATAACTTGCTCGCCGGATTGCTTGCGCATCACCTGAGCCAGATGCCGTGCTTCAGATTCGCCAAGCACAATTTCTTTTGACGTTATCGGCGTGTCGGAAAAGAATCGATGGGCCATTTCGTTCGTTCACTTTGAGGGGTGCCAATCGGGGAGTTTACGAAAGTCGCGACAAACTGGAACACGGCAACCCCGATTTCGGTTGCTGGTGCGACGCGACGTGTCGTCAGTGGCTGTTCAGCGTATCGTCATTCGTCTATCGTGTGCAAATTGAGCATGTCATTATGCAAAAACAAGAATACGATTTGAGGGAAGTCCGAAATGTCCGAACAAGATCGTCCTCAGGGCGAAGGCCAGCAGCCTCGTCAGCACATTTCCGCTCGAGTTCCGGAAAGTGTTAGTCGAGGAACCTTCAGCACCGGTGTTTTAGTGATGACGGGCGCCAGTGAATTCATTTTGGATTTCATTCAGAATTTGGGCCAGCCGGCGCAAGTGGCCGCTCGAATTGTGATGCCACATGCCACCGTACCGCAGTTCATTCAAGCGCTTAAAACAAACTTGGATTTGTATCGAAACCAGTTTGGCGAGCCTCCCGAGTTACCGAAACCAAATCCGAACGCCAAAAAGCCGACGCTACAGGAAATCTATGACGACTTAAAAATAACCGATGATGTCGCTCATGGCTCGTATGCAAACGCAGTGATGATCGGTCACGCAGCTTCGGAGTTCAAGTTTGACTTCATGGCGAATCTTGTCCCGCAGCCCGTGGTTTCAAATCGAGTCTACCTTGCCGCTCCACACGTACCTCGATTGTTGCAATCGCTGACAAAGACCTATGAAGATCTGCAAAAGCGAATCCAACAGCAAAATGAGCAACAGCGGCCGCCGGAACAAGGAGGCGAAAGCACTGGTCAGTAGCATGTGATAGCGGATCACGTCTTCCGGGAATAGATCGAACCCTGTCGCTACGCTATCATGCTCGCTTCGAACAAATCATCGGAGCAACCCATGAAACTGGCCAAAGCAATCCACAAGACAAGTGGGCAAGTCGTATTCGGAATTCTTGACGAGGATTCCATCACACCGGTCGCCAATTGTCAGTCGTTGTCGGAGTTGCTGGAGCAAGACGACGTATCGCAGTTCGCTGTTGACAATCGAAGTGATGGAGCCTGCACGAAGTTGGCGGACCTTCGGCTTGTTGCGCCTGTGGACGCTCAGGAGATTTGGGCAGCTGGTGTGACGTACACACGCAGCAAGGCGGCTCGCATGGAAGAGTCAGAGGCGGCCGCGTCGTGCTACGACCGCGTGTATGTCTCTGACCGGCCGGAACTCTTCTTGAAGGCGACGCCGCACCGAGTTGTCGGGCCAGACGATCCGATTCGCATCCGTTACGACGCGACTTGGAACGTGCCGGAACCCGAGCTCACTTTGGTTGTCAACAGTCGGAAAGAACTCGTCGGTTTCACGATCGGGAACGACATGAGCAGCCGCGACATCGAAGGAGACAACCCGCTTTATCTTCCACAAGCGAAGGTCTACAACCAATGTTGTGGTGTTGGTCCATGCATTACGCTCGCCGACGCAATGCCAGGCAAAGATGAAATCGGTATTCGGCTGATTGTTTCTCGAGATGGTAAACCCGTGTTCGAAGATTCGACCAGCGTCGCGCAGATGGCTCGTTCGTTCGAAGATCTCATTCATTGGCTCGGTCGAGACAGTGACTTCCCCGATGGTGTGTTCCTGCTGACGGGAACTGGAATCGTTCCGGACAGTTCGTTTACGCTGCAGAGCGATGATATCGTCACGATTGAGATCGATGGCATCGGATCGCTCACGAACACCGTAGTTCAAAACAAATAGTGTTACGAAAAAGAATCTCGGGCGAGTCAAAACACAGAAGGAATTAACGATGTCAGTTCAACCGATCTTGATAAACGGCGAGTGGGTAGCAGCAGATGCCAGCTCGACATTCCAAGCAACGAATCCTGCGACGAAACAGAAGCTGGATGGCGAGTTTCCCGTCAGCAGTTGGAGCGACTGCGAAAAAGCGATTGCAGCCGCAGCGACCGCAGCCGTTGCGATGCGAGAATTGTCGGGCGAACAAATCGCAGCGTTTCTAGAAGAGTTCGCCAATCAGATTGAACAACGCAAGGACGAACTCGTTGCCATGGCAAATGCTGAAACAGCATTGCCGGTATCGCCCCGACTCGCCGACGGTGAGTTGCCGCGAACGACTGGCCAGCTTCGACAGGCCGCGGCCGCCGCTCGATCTGCAAGCTGGCGTAACGCAACGATCGATACGGTCAACGACATTCGTTCCGTGCTAGGTCCTATCGGCCCGGTTTGCGTTTTTGGACCAAACAATTTTCCATTCGCGTTCGGCAGTATTTCTGGAGGCGATTTTGCCGCCGCGATCGCGGCCGGAAACCCCGTCATTGGCAAAGCAAATTCGTCACACCCCGGAACAACGCGTATTTTTGGTGAAGCGGCTCTCGCGGCGATCAATGCGACTGACGTTCCAGCCGCGACTGTCCAGTTGCTCTATCGAACAAGTCACAGCGACGGAGAGCGGCTTGTTTCCGATCCTCGCATCGGCGCTACCGGCTACACGGGAAGCCGATCGGCTGGCTTAAAACTGAAAGCAGCCGCCGACGCCGCTGGCAAACCGATTTACGTGGAGCTGTCCAGCGTCAACCCGGTCGTGATTTTGCCCGGAGCATTAGA
>JAGQPC010000791.1 GCA_020426925.1 Planctomycetales bacterium
GAAGTGGCATCAAGAAGGAAATGCGCCGTCGCGAGTACTACGAAAAGCCCAGCGAAACCAACCGACGAGCTCGCCTACGAGCCGAACGACGGTCACGTCGAACCGTCGTCTAGTTCCGCTCTGACTGCCGACACGACTCTCACACTCGGGATCTCATTACCGAGTGTTCTTGGCCAAAGCGCCGCTTCTGCTATCGAGTGTTCGCGACTCGAACCGACGGGTACACGTACCCTCGACCGCTGCCACCTCGATGATAGTGGTAGTAGGTCGCGTACGGTGTCCACAGCTGAGGATCCCACGCCAAACCGCCCCACTGATGCCCGTAGCGGACGCTCATTTGCGGAATCGCGGTAGCGTTTGGACGTAGCTTTGAGTGGCCGTACCACTTCTGTGATTCGATGCGAGCTTGTCGCTGTTTCGCTCGAGCAATCGCCTTACTGCGAACCGACTCCTTCGGATCTTGGTAACGCTTGTACTCGTGCAAATACATCCACATCTCGGGACTTGCTTCCACGCCACTCGGCAAATCGACCGAATCGTTGGCGGTCGCGTCGGACGGTGAAACTGCCTGCGCTTGTGTCGTAGCGTTCAACGCACCGACAAAAAGCAGAGCAGAGAGCAGGTGATGTATAGTTCGCCGCATCGAATTCTCCTCGTGCGAATGAGTTCTTTCACAGAATTCGATTCGGCCGGACGAGGCGACGCAGATGAGCAGCAGTAGGCCAAACTAGGTTGAGCCAAATACTGCTAGTATCGATCGTAACGATTGCCGAAATTTGGGACACCTAGCAGCAGTGCCACCAGAATCAAGATATAAACGACGGACTAGCAATCAAGAAATCTTCTAGCTCGCCGTTTTCAACTGCTAGCAAGTACGTTTTGCCGTTCGCGGACCATGCCGTGTAGCGAAAACTACCGGTATTACCGCCTGTGTGCGTGAGCGGAGGGTTGAGCAAAGAATTGACCTGGCCATTCACGACCAGCAGCGTTGCATTTGGCGCCAAATCCACCAGAACTGCGTTGCCGTACTCCTTTGACTTAATACGCTGAACTAGTCGAGCCGGCCGGTTTATCTCGGCAGGCAACCGAAAATCAGCTAAAGGACGCTGCCAGTTCTTCCTGCTCGCGCGCAATGCTTCCATATCTTCGAACGCCGCAATTAGCGATTTCATCTCTGATTCAGACGATCGGGGCATCGCGAAAAATGCAGCGATCGCGACGCACGCAGCGACAATCCCGCCTGCCAACGTTAGCCACTGACGGGAAGTCATTTTTCGCAGACTTCGAGATGAACTGCCCGGCCCTGCCCCGCCGCCAGCTCGACTCACAGGCGTCTGCGAATCCAACGCATTCTTCTGCAGGCGTTCGAACAAGCCATCTGGAATCACGACGTCCTGCATGACACCAGAAATCCGAGTGTCGACATCTCGAACATGTGCAGCAAATGCTTGCAAATCGCCGTCACTTCGGATCGCGGCCTCCGTTTCCGGGAAATGCTCGGCCAAGTCCGAACCTTGCGGCCGGCTGGCTTCGATCGCTTCAATATGTCGCTGCTTGTCCATGTTCATCGGAGAGACCAAATACGTCGGTGCTTCCTAGTCATTGCGAGCCAGTCGCCTTCGCAACGCTGCCTTTGCTCGTGCCAAACGACTCATCACCGTCCCAATCGGCGAGTCAATTTCTTTCGCGATTTCCTTGTAACTCAGCTGGTCGAAGTAAAACATCACGACGACCAACTTGAATTCGGCTGGCAACTCGTCAATTGCGGCTTGCAACAGCTCCGAATCAAATTCCTGTACCAAATCAAGTGCGGCAATGTCCGCAACCTCTATCGCCACGTCGGACGCTGCCGCCGGTCGCTTCTTTTCCAGCGATCTTAAAAAACAATTCCGCAAGATTCGAAACAGCCACGATTTCGCTCTCGATGCTTCACGCAGCTGGTCAATCTTTTGTTGAGCGATCAAGAACGCGTGTTGAACGAGGTCTTCTGCGTCATTCGCATTACCGGTCAACCTGTAGGCGTACGCGTAAACCGCGCGGTAGTGCTCGGCCACAAGTTCGCCGATATCCGGCATCCGCTGAGCACCCTCGTTCGACACCCGGATGGCAGGCTCGGGTACCTCCATCGCTTGATCTCCCAAATACCCTGATCGTTAAGCTATGGGGTTTATTCCCGAATTTGGTTCAAATCTTGCTTTATTCGTTTCAGCCGCCGAGTTCCTGCAATTGAGGCGATTCGCCCACGTGAATCTTGCCATCAGCGACTTCCCGTGTGAGCTCCAAGTCGTTCAAGTCGATCCTGGCCCGAGCCGTAAATCGATTGAACTGCCCAGTAAAATCTTGCCAAAAATCGTCACGGCGAGGCGTCAGCGGAGGCACATCATCGCCCAGCAACATTCTGCGAATCGCCGTCCGAACCGAATGGACAGGCGCAACCATCCGATTGCTAACTCGAATCATGTCGGCCCAAGCCAACGGAAGCAAGAGCAATGACCCCGCCATGGGAACGATCAGCGACAGGAGTGATTCTCGCACCCACACCTGCAAAGACAGATCGGGATTGCGGAACGATTCCCACAGCCACGACATAAACATCACGGCAACTAAACACAAGAACCAGTACGTCGTGACTCGCTTCATCAACGTCCCTTGAACCGATTGATCAAGCATGATTTGCCGTCGAGGTATTTTTGGCTTGACGATGGAGCTGCTCATGGATCATTCAAACTTGACTAGGCTGTCTGTGCCAGCTTAATCTTCGGGTAGTGGAAGTTGCTAAACTTCCTGGCGGACGGGATCTTTAGCATTAGCAAGATCCACTACACGCTACCTGAAGAAATGCGTTGGACTAATAGGTTGTGGAAGACACGTCACGTGCCGTGGACACTTTGCTTGCTATCGTGTGCCAGTGCCGACCCAAAAATGTAGCACGACCGTCAGATGCCAACGAAATAACGAAGTGCGAATGCGGCTAGCCGAACCTGCGTCAGAGCAATTATTCCGATTGCACGTGTTCGACGGGACTCGTTGCCTCGTCCACTACCGAGCCCAAATAACGACGGCTCTGCTCGAACAAGCCTATCCACACAAGATCGACAGCACTGCGTCGGTGTCGGTCAGATCTGCGAGCAGATGATCCGGCTCGGCTTCGGTTAACTCGTCTTCCGAATAACTTCCGGTAGACACTGCGATCACGCGAGCTTCAATTGCCTTTGCACAAACGATGTCGTTCGGTGTATCGCCAATCACTACGATCTGCTCTGCTTTCAGCTCGCCTCCGGCAAACGTTTTACTGTTTTCAAACGCGGCTCGAGCTGCATCGTTGCGACAAGCCCAGTCATCTCCAAAACCTCCAAACAAAAAGAACTGGTCGAGCCCAAAATACGCCAGCTTCACTTTCGCCGCTTGCTGCGTGTTTCCAGTCAGCAGCCCAACGGCGATCTCCGAGTAGCCCGGTTCGTCTAGCACTCGAAGCAACAACTCGACACCCGGCAATACGACACCAGCCGTTTCGGCGACAGTCTCTTTCAAGTGTTGAAGATAATGCGTCTGGAACAGGTGCCAATTCTCGGCCGACTCCTCAATATCATGCAAGCGAAACAAGTCGCTAACGATACCCCGATCGGTTCGGCCGGCAAACGTGATTTCGCCGCTGGTCGGTTCGGCACCAAACGCAGAAGCCAAAGCACGACACGCACCCAAGTGCCCTGCTCCGCGAGTATGTAGAAGTGTTCCGTCGATATCAAACAAAGCAACTGTTTTGATCATAAGTCTGTTGGTGACTCGAGCACTACTTTCACTGTCTTGCGAGTTTCTGCCGTCGAAAACGGGCCTCGGACGATCGTAATCGCGATCTCGTCCCCCGGCTTTCTCGATGCTAAAAACGAATACCAATCGTTTAAGTTGCGAATTTCGTTTTCGTCCGCCTGAACAATCATATCGCCGAATTGAACGTGCGAATCGCCTCGTCGGCCGATAACGACTCGCGTCCCTCGCAAACCGGCGCGAGCCGCTGCCGAAGTTTCATCGACATGTTTGATCAGCACGCCGCCGTCCGTCGTTGTGTTCGCGCCGGCGGAAGTCCTGTCGCTCGAAAGGCGAACACCGATCGTCGGACGCACAATCTTACCATGAGCGATCAACTCTGGAACAAATCGCCTGACGGTGTCCACCGGAATTGCAAATCCAACCCCCGAACTCGCACCTGAGACACTATAGATCGCGGTACTGACGCCAATCAACTGGCCGGCACTGTCCAGAATCGGACCGCCAGAATTCCCGGGATTAATCGCAGCATCGGTTTGAATCACACCACCAATTTTGCGATTCGTTTCGGTTCCTTCATGAACTTGGTACGAATCGATTTCGCGGTCCAACGCGCTAATGACTCCGGTCGTAAGCGTGCGATCGAGCCCAAACGGATTGCCGATCGCGAAAACTTTTTGCCCGACTTGCAGGTTGCTCGACGTTCCCGCTTGAACCGGAACCAGCAAATCGGCCGGTGCCTCGATTTTCAGCACGGCCAAATCTTTACTCGGAGCACGCCCAACCAGCGTCGCAGGCCAGACGGTACCTCCCGGCAATATGACATGTATCTGAAACGAATCGTCGACCACATGATTGTTCGTAACAATATGGCCTTTGCGATCCCAGATGAAACCAGATCCCGCGCCTTCGGAAATCTCCTCGCTTCCGACGAGCTGATCGATCTCTCTTGTCGCCACGTGAACGACGCATTGAGCGTTCCTTCGAAACAGCTCGATCGTCGCCGCTTCGTCCTCCGCCAAATCGCCACGAGCAACAATCGGTTGCTGGAACGTCGGCGGCGAGACATCCGTCGCTTCCGACGAGAACGGCAACAACCTCGCAGCAACGAAGCTCACCACAGCCACTCCTAGCAGGACGGCCAGTCGCAAAAGCGATCCTGCCCGTGAGTTTCTCTGGGGCAATTGATGCGAGTCGAGCATTTATTTCATCCGAGGTCACTAAAACATGCCAGTGCCCATACCGCCGCCCATCATGCCGGCGTTCTGGCCAGGCACCTGGCGCGGTAGCTGGAGAAATTCTTGCAGGTTTCTCTTGTGTTCATCAAGCGACCTTGACGGCATATCTGATTCGATGGCCTTCACGGCACCCCCAATGTTATTGTACGTCTCATAAAACTCTTTAACGGCGTCGAGTGCTGGCTTCGCTTCCGCGCCCAAGTTTTCAAGAAGCGCGATCGCCTTTTCACCTTTGTCACTGTCGCCCGACTGCAACCATTGAATCGCTGTTGGCACCAAAGACTTGGCATGCTTGCCCATTGCAAACAGAGGAACGTCAATGGTTGCATCGTTTTGCCATTGCTCCAAGAGCGCTTCTGCAAGGCCATCGGTGTCTGGCGCAATTTGAACTAATGTGCCGAGCAAGAACTTGTCTGCTTTCACGTTTTCGACGGACGACAGGAGCGGAAGGAAATCTTCGTGATCTTCTGGTTTGAGTCCCGCGAACCGCCGCAAGTCGACGAGCCGATCGATGTTGTACAACTTCAGCTCTGGAACGGGTTGGTTCTTTGCATTGGCGATCAGCTGTTGAACGATTTGCGGCTCGCGTTTTCTGAGTGCCGCATAGTATTCAGCCGACACAGTGTGGAACGAACTACTCGTAGGGACCGGCGGAGCCACCATCCAAGTAATAAAGTCTCTGCTGCGACCATTCGGCGATTTTAGCTCTGCAACGAACGCGTCAGCGACCGCTTCGACTGGCACCTCCCAAATTGATTGTTCGATTGATCGCGACAGAGTCCAACGAGGATCATTTGAACCATTAAACGACCTTGTGTTGTAGCGACGCATGAGTGTGAAAAACGTTGTCGCGACGACATCCGCATCGCTGTCTTGACTGAGCGTCGTGAGAGCCCGAACCGCCGGCCAAA
>JAGQPC010000792.1 GCA_020426925.1 Planctomycetales bacterium
TTGATTTCTGTGACCCAGTACTGCCGGTCCGCACGCTCGATTAGACCGTTTTGGTCCACGTCGAACTGCTGATCGGTGCTGCCGGCTTGAATCGCGGTGGAAAGCGCCGTTAGGTCCTCGATGTCCAATATGCCGTTGCTATTGAAGTCTCCCGGTTGGATAGAGAGCGACACTGCTTCCGCCCGTACGATCTTCCACTCAGCCTGGCCCAATCGTGCATTACGTACGTAAAAGAGTGACCCGTCGGCCGCGATCCGTGGCATTCTGTCTTCGCCACGCGTGTTGATCGGTTCACCTAGGTTTTCTGCCGGGCCGAATGGTACGTCCAGCGATGCCCGCTTGGACAAGAACACATCGTATGCTCCAAACTCACCTGGGGCACTGAAATAGAGCGTTAGACCATCCCCCGACAGTGACGGAAACAAAGCACTGCCGAATTCGTGTTCGCTTTGAGATCGCGACATGGATTCCGGTTTTGACCATGGGTCTGACAGTGTGGGCCGGGTGCTTCGACGAAGCGACGTCGCGAAACAGTTTCCGGCAAGGCACCCGCGGTCATAGATGAGCTCCAGCCCGTCGGGCGAAAACGTTGCCCCACCCTCGTTTCCCGACGAGTTGATCGCAGGTCCCATGTTTTCCGGAGTCGACCATGCATCCTGGCGACTATGTCGCGTTGTCTGCCACAGATCGAGTCCGCCCTCACCCCCTTTATGTCCGTTCGATGCGAAAGTGAGCGTCAGACCATCAGCGCTAAGATGAGGCGAACCCTCCGTCCTGCTCGTGTTGACGATGTCGAGTGGTTGCAGATCTTTCCAAGGGGCATCAACACTGTCTCGGCGTGCCGACCATATATCCCAGTTTTGTTGCGACAACGCTGACACGAAATAGGCTTCCAGCAGATCACTCGAGACCGTTGGACTCCAGTTGAAGAGGGTGTCTGAGACGAGCCCCGTTGGTTGTGGTTCCGTGAACTGAGACCACGCCGGTTGGGTCGGCACAAGAATCGTGGCAATGCACAGCGTGAAGGAGCAGCATCTTATGATGCCGTCAGCCGAGCGTGTCCGGCGCTCACTCTTTGCCAGCGCCGAACGGGCTATTTGGGCTCGTTTGCATGGTCGTGATTGGAACAACATGTCAGGTTCTCCTAGAGAAACGAAAAATAATCCTCGTCACACCACACGAAGGTGGGCGGATTTAGCGGTCCATTGGCGATTCATCTGGTTCATCGCTCAACAAATTGAACGCGACAAAGCGCTCGCTCATTGATCGCGCTCGTAGCGGCTCGCTACTAGTTATCACGTATTGACCGAACAGGGCGCGACATGAGATCCGACGGTATTCTTAGAAACGATCGGCCCATGCTGTCGCAGCCTGCGTTCAGAGAAGGCCGCAAAGCAAGGTATGGAAGGAAGATACATCGCTGCCTTTGGGACTTTTTAGCCGCTTGATCTGCGATGCACACGAATTTCGAGAAAGGCCCAGTGAATCTGTCGCGCTTCTCTGTTCAATTACGTGATTCATATAGAGGGAGACGTAGTGTAATGGCATTCTCGACCGATTCCGACGACACGAGCGGCTTGCTCGACAAGATTGCCGCTGGCGATTCGGATGCGCTGGAATGCTTGCTGAGGAACCATCGCCCGTTTCTCAAGCGGGTTATTCAGATGCGAATGGAGCCCGCGCTGAGGGCCCGAGTGGACGTGTCCGACGTAGTGCAAGAGACACAGATCTTGATCACCAAAGGAATCGACTACTTCATCAAACACCGCCCGACGGCGTTCCGAATTTGGATCAGACGAAAAGGGCTCGATCAGTTGATCGATCAGCGACGAAGGCACATCGGTGCAGAGATGCGAAGCGTCCTCAAGGAAGAGAACCTATCGGACGTGTCCTCGCTGGCAATCGCCCGCAAGATGCTATCGAACACACCAAGCAAGATCCTCGGGCAGATCGAATTTCGGGAGCGAGTTCACGGTCTGATCGAACAGTTGGGCGAGAAACATCGTGAGATGCTAGTATTACGTCACGCGGAAGAGTTATCAAATGCCGAGGTGGCGGACCTGCTCGAGCTCGATCCCAATACAGCTCGGCAACGCTACGGTCGTGCTCTTCGGCAGCTCGCGCAGCTGTTCGAGGAAAATGGCATCGGTCGGGATGGACTCAAGGAATAGCTCGCATGGTAAAGACATCCGGAACTGATCACATTGATGTTCTGCTTGGTCGCGCCGTGGAAGAATATTTCCATCGCTTGAGACGCGGCGAACGACCTCAGCTCGACGAGTTTGTCGAACAGTATCCGGAGATCAAGAACTTGCTGGAGACGGTTGTTCCCGGGTTGCAGGCCGCCGAACAATCCTTAGACGAGTCTCTCAATGGAAACATCTCGCACGAACCAATCAAGCAGTTGGGTGACTTTCGCATCGTGCGCCAGATCGGACGCGGCGGAATGGGCGTCGTCTATGAAGCCGAACAAACATCGATGCAACGCCGAGTTGCGTTGAAGGTGCTGCCGCTTGCGGGCCTTCTTGACGATTTGAAGATTCGGCGATTTCAAAATGAAGTTCGTGCGACGGCAACCCTCGATCATCCCAACATTGTGTCCGTCTATATGGTCGGCGAGGAGCGAGGTGTTCACTACTATGCAATGCAGCTGATTCGCGGCCGAAGCATGGCCGACGTGATCTCGTCGCTAAAGCATATCGCGAAAGAAGGCAGCCGGCTCGATGGTTCGTCCATTAGTCAGATGACGAGCAGAGTCGAAGTCGATGAGCGAATCCGATCTGACCTGGACGGGGCAACGGAGTCTGACCGGCACGATTCCCGACCTAGTGAAAGGACCGCAAAAGCTGAAACGGTAGCTCAGGCGGATGATTCAACGATTCCACATTCGTCGAAAGGAGAGTACTTTCGTTGCGTTGCATCCTTAGGAATCCAAGTTGCGACGGCACTCCAACACGCGCACGACCACGGTATCATCCATCGCGACATCAAGCCAGCGAACTTGCTACTGGACCGGGAATCGAACCTACACTTGACGGACTTTGGACTAGCGCGGTTCGAGGCGGACGTTGGCCTGACGATGACTGGGGACGTGATCGGTACGCTGCGATACATGGCTCCAGAGCAGGCACTCGCGAAACACATCGTGGTAGATCATCGTGCGGACATCTACTCACTAGGCGCGACACTCTACGAGCTCTTGGCTCTGCAGCCTGCATATGTTGCTAACGACCGTCAGCGTCTACTGAAGCAAATTGCGTTCGAGGAGCCAACCTCGCTACGTCGCGTGGACCGTACTGTACCTGCCGAGTTGGCGACAATCGTACATAAGGCGATGTCCAAAGACATCGCGGATCGGTATGCAACGGCACAAGAGTTGGCCGACGATCTAGGCTCGTATCTCCAGAACCGACCGATCAAGGCAAAACGGCCGACCATTCTTGAAGTCATCCGCAAATGGTCACGTCGCAATCCAATCCTGACCGGGGCCGCGGCAGTCATCGCGATTACCGTCGCGATATGTTTGTTCCTCGTACTGAAAGAACGCGGACGTTTCATCAGCCGGGACAAATCTGCCAGGATGGCCGAGAGCGCATTAGAGAATGAACGCTGGGCTCGCACGCACGCCTTGCCAGAGATTCAGCGTTTAATTGATGGAGAAAAGTTCGCCGAGGCGCTTTCACTGGCGGAAGAAGC
>JAGQPC010000793.1 GCA_020426925.1 Planctomycetales bacterium
GGCCGCGTAAGATAAGCTCAGCCTGCAATCTCGGATCGGCTTCCTGCGAGTAGAGATAGGCGAGCGAACCGCCCACAGCTGCGTCCAATAGACGCTTCTTGTTTTCGGGCGTTAGCCGCTGGTCGGTCTTGATACATTTCGAGACGTCGGCCTGTTTGTAGCCAAGGTCGCGGCCCGCTTCCTGCAGTGATTTACCTGTGAGCTTTGCGTAGGTGTGGATGGCATCGGCTTTTTCCACAAAGGTCATTTGTGAGCGGACGGTGTTTTCACTCACGGTCATGCGTAAGGCCTCGCCGGGTTCGGACTCGGGTGGGAATTCGCGAACAAGAATTTCCTTCCAGCCGAGTTTCTTGGCAGCCATACAGCGCGTGACACCGAACAGGACGTTGCCACCCGAGTCGATACCGATGGGGGTGAGTTGGCCGATGTCGGACATGCTTTGGGCCATCGCATCGATGGCTTCGTCAGTGGGCTTGCGAACAAGTCGCGCAGGCTTGAGCGAAGACAGGGGAACTGAGTGCAAGGACATAGCTGGGCTCCTTCGGTAGTGAAAAAAGAAACAAAGCGTTGGGGAGTGCAAAAAAATCCACGCGGCACGTGTGGTGGGGCACAAAAATGAGCAAATGCCCGGAACAATGGTGCGAGCTACGCGTCTTGCATAGGCAGCGACAACAGCTCGGGCATTTAAGGGTTGCTCTTTCCCATGGTCTCAATCGCTATCGCTAGATGACGAAGATTGGTGGAAGGGAATGTGGCAGCAGACTCATCAGCCACAGCATGAGGTGAAGAGATGATGCGAGGATGATGCATAGTTGAACGCACATCCATTCAAGGATGAGTGGCAATGACAATGTGGTGAGTAAAAGCGATACGGTCATGATTCTTGCTCCATGAAAAGGCCATGCCGAAGACATTTCCGGCATGGCGAGTGAGAAGTCGTTAACCACCGATGAGGTGACTGACGATCTGAGTACCGGCTCCGGCGGCGGCCGCAGGAAGGATCACGGTAACGGCGTAACTTCCTGCCGCTTTGATTGCCGAAGCAACAAGACAAAAAAAACAAAATTCCATGGCGTTCTCCCTTCGAAAGAGTGACATGCAACAGCGACGATCCGGACTGGTTCGACCGCTTTTTCTTTGGTTCGGTGTTTGCGTAGGGGTGGCCCGCTGACGCGAAGTCGCCTTCGAATCAGTTAGCAATCGAAAGAAAAAATCGAAGGCTGCGAACCAACGCTGAAGAACTCGGCAGAGCACAACAATTGCCAATTGACAATTGCAACCTTGAACCAAGGGAGGTAAGCTTAGAGGTGCACGTCGAGGGCCTACCTGCCCTTGAGCTTAAGGTCGCCAGCGAAAGCTCGCGGCCTGTTTTCGTATATGAAGTTAGAGCATCGTAGATGACCTCCAATCAGCAGTGTTTTAGGGAATAGTCATTTCAGTTCCGACAAGAGAAACGCCGTTCCCTCGTGCCAACTCGGTTCAGGGAATCTTGCCTGCGACTAAGGTTGCGAGCGTTTTTCTCATAAGCTGTGGTTTGCCAATATCAACGCCTTTCTGCAATACACAAAGCTGGGCGAACCTCAACATTGTACGAACTCCCCGTGTTCTGCCAAACAACGTAAGTCATTGCCATATAACGACTTATAAATGAGGTGTTATTGAAGGTGTTTTGCTGCGTTCGTGGGGTCAAAATTGAAGGACATTGCTGCTAAGAAAAACACCAACTACTGAATTTTCTTGCCAGACACTATCGAATCTGCTAACGGTTTCTTCCTATGGAAGATCATGAAGAACAACCAGACAGCAGGAAGTTTCCTAAGGAGACGCCGCAGCAGGTCGCCAGCTGGATTGCCGATTCAATCGAAGAAGTCCGCGAGTTTGGAATGTTGACGCCACACCAAGACGCATTGATTGCTGATATTGTCGGGCTGTGCCAGGCTATGGGTGCTCAGAGATTGACTACAGGGTCTGATCGATTGCGGGACGAGCTTGTCGAGGCCGCCGCATCATTTCATAATGAACAGAATAAGATGTACCGTACGTTGATAACAGCCATCCAGCGAGCTGCTGGATTTGGCCTATCGGTATCTGGCCATGAACTGACAGACAGTCCTAGACGATCACTTCAACGCTAAAATTAATCCACGATTATTAAGTTCAATGCCACCCCAAAAAGGCCGCAAATACCACCTTCGCCCGGATTTTTGGGATTTGGTTAAAGACACTTCTTTTGGCCGGAACGGCCTAGCCAAATTCAAGTACAAAGAGGGACAACTCAGCCCAAGCCTAAACAGCTACGACAGAGCAATAAGTGGAGATGGAGTATCTGGCAAGACACTCAAAGCGATGTGTGACACGGCCGCGATACGGCTTCGGCTAGCAAATAAGGCATATGAATATTTCACACACCCCGATGAAGAGCTTCCGGCTGACTTAATAGGGCAAATCGCTGGTATAACCGACAACACACCGCGTGTTGAAACGCAACACCCGAAACTCTCCGACGATCATAGATTCACCGACTGCGAAGCTGAGTCCCCACCCACACAAAACTCGGGGCCATCCAAAAAAACTCATGGTAAGGCTTTGTTCATTATGTTGATCGTGTCCGCTGTTGCGGTGATTGCACTTGCTTTGAGCCGACCATCCTTTTCTGATGAGTTGGAGAAGCTCAACGAATCGATCGCCAGTTTGCGATCAAAGAAGACCGAGGTTCGCGACGATTACGAGCTTGCCAAACTCCTCCATGTGCGTGCAAAACTCTATAGTGAAAAGGCAAAAAACTTCCCGGCAGCCATTAAGGACTTCGAGGAATCTATCGCACTTAGGGCTCCGCTGATCAAACAGGGTCGCACACGATTGGAATCCACTCAAGCAGCAAGTTACTATGGCTGCGGTAAGGCACGGCTATTTCACAAAAACCGAGATCTTGAGAGGGCATGGAAAGATTTCGACGATTGCATCACAGTCTTGTCACGCGTTATTCCTAAAGTTGATGTCGACAAAGAAAAACTGCGCCTGGAGCAGCTTAATACCACGCTCGCGCGATCATATGCATATAAGTCGGTGATCTACCGCAAACAGAAAAACGAACCAGCCGCCAAGCAGGCTGCAACCGAAGCCAAACGAATCGCACCCAAGAACATGCAACGCAGTATTCGAATGATCCTAGCCTTGAAATTGTAATCGAGCAGCCACATCGCGTGCTCGGGACTGTTCGAAGAAGCATGGCGTGATAAACGCCCTGTGACAAGAATCTACGTGCCCGCCTCAAAGACTTCACGCTCAGATTCGATCACGATCCTGGTAATGACGGGCGTGCCCGGCGGCGTGAGTCGTGTTGTGGGCGGATCAGCTTCCCATACATACACGACGCGGTGGCGTTTGATGGCTCTGTAAAGCTCGTGAAGTTTGCGGCCAAGCAGTGTGACGCGGTGGCCGGAGAAGTTCAGAATGATGCCGGATGATGGGTCATACGCAGCGTCATATAGATGCGTGTAGGCAAAGGCTTTTTCCGAGCCGTCTACGAGCCAGAAGTCGATCATGGCATTGGACGGCCTGACCTGGCTGTCGATACCGAAGGCTTTGTAGTTTTCGGGTCTTAGATCCTGCTCATCGAGCCCGTCTTTGGGCGGAGTTCCCGGCGATAGGCCGTATTTGGTGAGTAGACTGTCGTCGACACTGGTCATCTTGCCATCTCTGGGTGCAGGGATTTGCTTGGCAGCCAGTCATGGAATTTCTGTAGCTGCCTGGTCGCAAAGCTATGGGCGAACTGTTTGATGCGACTGAGCTTGCTCGCTAAACGTGGCTTCGTGAGTGCTTGGGGTTCCGGCGTGAGATCCAGGGCGGAGCGTTTCTCTTGCCGACGAGTAATGGCCTGCTTTAGGGCAGGCAGATCATCGGTGAAGAGATCGACGCGTTTTTTCGCCCGGCTGGCAGACACGTAGAGTTGTTTGACCGAGCTTGCCGGAAATGACAGGGAGCTTTGCGCCACGAAGGCGCGATTGACTGTAGCGCCTTGCGAGACGTGGCTAGTCAGGGTGATGCCATTTTCGAAAAACTGCCACTTCGCCGGATTAATTTTCTCGCCATTGTCGAGGGTGATGATGTGGTTCTTTTTGCTGATCGATTTGATCTCAAACAGGCTGCCATTATTCAAACGCTTCCGGCCAGGAGCTTCGCGGCGTTTGCGGGTGACGCGAATGACATCCCCGACCGCCAGCGATTCTTTTTGTGCGTAGAACACATCAAACGCACCTGAAGAATTCAGCGGCACTTCCCTACCGTCTTCGCCGATGACTTTTCCATGTTCGATCGAGGCGACAGTCAGCTGGTCGCCCGACTGGAAACCGCCCTTGCCTTTGGCATGAAATACCACGCGATCCCCTACTCGATATTGAAATGCATCGCTCTTTTTCTCCGTGGAGAGCTGACGCGGGCGAAGAATCGTGAAGTCGACATCGTTACCTTTGAGTTTTTTCTGTTCGCGAAGCTTACTGCGGATATGGCTGGTGACGTTGCGACGCTCGGCATGCGTCGGCGCGATGACGAGTAGCTTCTTTTTGTCGCCGCCTTCGAGCTTGAGGGCATGCATATAGGCATTGGCCAGCGTCTCATTGCGTGAGGCGTCGGGGAGTTCATGCACGTAGCCGAGATGATCGAGCCGGTCGATGCCGGTGATGGCGTCGCCCTGGCTGAGTGGCTTCACAGCGTCCTTGTATTTTCCTTTTTGCCGGCGAATCTCGGTGATTTCAAATGGTTTGATGCCGGCAAACTGCTGGATTTGTTTGAGGGGATTGCCGCGACCGACGGGGGCGTGTTGATTGACGTCTCCGACCAATACAAGCCGGGCATCCAGCTCTTTGGCCGTTTGCATAAGCGACAGCATGGTAGGATTATCGACCAAGCCCGCTTCATCGACCCATAGCACGCCATGCCGATAGGCTTGTTTGCGTTCGCCATCGAGAAGGAAGGCGGCAATAGTCGTCGCATCAAAGCCATCCTGCTCTTTGAGCACCTCGTAAGCGGCTTTGGTAGTGGGAGCCATGACGGCGACAGGCACGCCCGATGCTTCGATGGCCTCCACCGCTTCTTTACTCGCCGTCGTCTTGCCGGTGCCTGCTGCACCGCGAATGGCGATGACGCGATCCGTCGAGTTCAGCACGCCTCGGACGGCGGCCTGCTGCTCGGTGCTAAGGAACGTCCTTTTGACGACGTGATTCGGGTCGATGGGCGATAGTGTGCCTCGCGTAGAGCGAGCAAAGTTCAAGATCTGTTGCTCTTCTTGCTGTAGCTCGCGTGTGGTGATCACGGCATCGGATTCAGTACCTTCACGGATCCAATGGCGCTGAGCATAGGCCTTTTGTATGTCCTCAAAGGAATTGTCACCAATGCCAAAAAGTAGCGCCTCACGCAGCAATTTACGCTCGCGAATCACTGCCTGTTTTTCAAACCAGTGATTGGCAGCAAATTGAATCGCATCCTCTGCCGAAATAGTCGCCTCCCTGGCTGGCAGTTGCTGGTGTTTCACTCGCTCGAGCTCAGCGACTTCGCTGTCATTCAACTGGTCGCGCCAACGAGCGGGCAGAGCCTCGATCGGCACGGTGCTTTCGTTCTTACTCAAACGACTGCGAGCGCCAAGCCTGCCTTTGGCTGCTGCGCTGAGCGTGTCGAGATCGTATTCTTCCTTGACGATGTCTTCAGCGGCAGCAACTTCGTCTGAACGTTTGCTAAATTTTTCGATGAGTGAGCGTGAGATTCCGGTGATTTCAAAGTCGTTGCCATTTCGCTCCACCTGATAGCCAAGGGCTTTGGTTTTGGCTGCGAGTTTTGACTGAAACACGGCCTCGAAATAGCCGGAGTCCCGATAAATATGGGAGATGTCTACGGCTGTCCAGCGATTTCGTTTCGCATCTTTTGTCAGGTTGAATGTGTAAATGTGACCATGGATTTGTGGGTCGGGATCTTGCCCAGGAGTTGGCCGCGACGTGAGGTGAATCCAACTGGCGGCAGCGAGGTTGCTTGTCTGCTCGGTGTGCATTTTTCCACGTGCCGTATTGACCCGCGTCATTGCGTCTTGCTCGAACTCGGCAAAGGTTTCATTCAGGCTTTGCTGAAACACGTCGAGCAGACGATCGTCTCCGAGCAGGCCGTGGACGATGGAAAAACTTTTCGGTGCGGATAGCATGATGTCCCAGCCATAGCGACGGTCGCTTCGCATGCGAGCGGTGAGTTGCTGATCTTCGGTGGGGTGCAGATTGTCGACCAATCGATCAAATTGTTCTTTGTCGACTTCGCCTTCAAGGCCGAGCTTTGCTGCCGCCTGGCCGAGCCAATGTCCATTCAGCTCCTCGGGACCAGCGGCAAAATAATCACTCACCTCGTAATAGGTCTTGGCACCTTGAGCTGAGTAATGAGGCGTGATCCGCATCGGATTCGACTAGCACCGGAATGTGACAAGTTGATGACAACAACATCTAAGTTGGTGGGCTGTTGCGTAGATGACGCATGGAGAATTATTCGGGCGGCGGGGCTGACCGGAACGTTATTCCCCGCCGATCACGTGGATTCACCGGAGATTCCCTGAAGGTGCATCAGTGATTTAGAAACGCGTGTTGTTGCTGCCACGGATGCGTATTTAGCGAATGTGTTGGTTCTCAGGGCTAGTCCCGAAAGCTCCGCGAATCGAAAGCTAGAGTTGTTGACACGAAACAACTCAACAGACAAGTCAAAAGGCGGTCAACAATGGCAGATTTCATTCGGTGTCGGGGTTGTGATTCGGTTCTGATAGAACCTCTACAAGCTGAGGTGCGCGAACCGTGTCCAGAGTGTGGGGCAACTAATCGTGAGTTTATTCTGGATGCGGCAAACAAGCTTTTCTTTCACGAACTGCTCGGTATGAAGCAAAAGCGGGCTGGTGAGAAAAAGCCGATTCTTGAAACAAAGAATGGCGATAGCCTGTTCCGAAAAACCGGTGAATGGCACAAGCTAGTTCGCATCATCGACAGGGCGAACGACCGATACTACGAGTTCATCACGAACGCCGATGGCGAAGTGGTTCGACATGTTGATGAACCTTTGAGCGAGCACTATGGTCGCGGTTCTGCGAAATCGCAGAAGCATGACTTCGCAGATGTGGACATAGCTGTTGCGGCTTACTACATCTGGGAGTCAGAGGGATGTCCGGACGGACGCCACATCGATCATTGGTTTATGGGAATCGAAAATCTCAAGCGGTGTCGGGCGGGCGTGTCGCTTGCGTATTGATATGCCGGTGGCCGCAAGATTCGAGACCTTCCTGAAGGAGCGGCGGCGCATCAATCAGTCAACCAACTGACTATGGTGCACGGTGCACCGATTGGGAGTTTCAGCTTTCTGCTTTGGTCGTGTCCATTTGCTCAATCACCGCCATGAGTTCTTGCCTGATCTTGAAATCGCTGACATCGGGATTGCGATAGATGGTGATGTTGACGGTTTGGGTGAGCAGTTCTTTGGCTTTTGGTTTGGGCTGGCTGGGCTTGGCCATGGGCGAGCATATGGCTTGGGCGATTTCCTGCTTGGCTGCGTCGCGATTGAGCCCCTTGGCAACAATCTGCCGACCGAGACGTTCCTGATCCTCGGCTTTAGCCTTGGTAATCTCGGCGGCGATGCATGGAGCAAGATCGCGATTTTGCACGAGCTGCTGCACTTGCTCCGGCAGCTTAAGCAGGCTCAGATAGCGACCGACCGTGGTGTGGTTAAATCCCAGTGCTTCGGCAATGCGCCGATTGCTCCACTTGGTGAGCGAGGCAAGTGATTCGATCGCTCGGGCAAGTTCCATCGGTGCAAGATCTTCACGCTGGGCATTTTCGACAAGCTGACGAATGCGAATGGTGGGTTCATCCACATCCGCCTCAGTGAAGGTGCAGGGAATGGCGTTAAGACCCGCGAGTTGAGCCGCCCGAAAGCGACGATGTCCGTAGACGATCATCCATTTGCGGTGGTCCTGGTTCCACCTCAGCTGAATGGGTTGCTGAACGCCGTGGGTTTTGAGATTCTCCGCCAGATCTTTGAGCGATTGTTCGTCGTAGCTTTTGCGGGGCTGGTGTTCATCCTCCATGATGCGATCCAGTGCCATCTCGCCGCTGGCCATATCGCTCGGCGTGAAACCCGAAAAGCGGTCATCATTGGTGATGCTGCCGCCTGCGGATTCGGCCATTTGGCTGCCGAGTTGGCTGATCATCCTTGCGTGTTTGCTCTTGCTCATACGGCCTCCACTTCGCGTTGTGTCTGGGTGCTCTTTTGCGTCCGCCCGGCATATTGGAATTCAGGTGGTTTGCGATTGAGATCGCTGACGCGGTCAATCAATTCGCGGGCGAGGTCGCCGAAGCGTTTGGACGCCGGTGAGTTTGGCCG
>JAGQPC010000794.1 GCA_020426925.1 Planctomycetales bacterium
GTGTTCTCTGTGCCTCTGTGTTTCAACTCTTCCCCCCACGCCACCCGCTCCGCGCCCGACAACAGCAGGTCGCAATACCGGTAGCCTGCCAGGGAGTACAGGTACTCATAGCCGGGCTGGCGTTTGGCCTGCAGCGACTCGGCCTCGGCAAACCGCTCGCGGCTCGCCTCCCGCTGGCCCGCCTGGTGCAACGCGTCGGCGTGCTGAGTGCGTGTGCCCATCCGCTGAAACTCGTCGCCGCCGCGGTCGTTGAAGGTGACTGCGCGGGCCGCCGTCGACACCGCCGACGCCACGTCCCCAGCGTGATTTCCAGTTCGCTGAGATTGCCGGCAGAGATTGAGGCGTTCTTCCAGTCTTCTCTGGCTTCTTCCAATTGGATGCCGGTTCTGATCGCCTCCCGCGCCTCGGTCAGCCGGTTCAGGGCGCGGAGCCGGAAGGCGGCTTCGCTCAGCAGCCAGGCCTGGGCGGACCCGGACAACTCGCCCGCCAGGGTGTGCCACGGCTGGGCGAAGAAACAGGCCACCGCCGACAAGTCCGCACCGAGCAAGCCGAGTTTGAACGTGCTGTACGCGGCGTGCGCTCCGTCGGTGCCGCGTTTGATGCGGTCGCGATACACGTCGACGCACGCCTGCTGCCAGCATCCGGTCTGGCAGCCGTGGGCGACACCTTCCAGGTCGTACAGCCCATCGACTTCGGCATCGTCGGCGCGGAAAAGCCTGACTTGCTTCGAATTGCCAGCCTTGATGTGCAAGTAAATCGCTCGCCACTCCAGACCGCACCATTCGCGCTCAACGTACCTGTCACACAACGTCGCAACGATTAAGTCCGACTCGTTGCGTTACAGATCGGGCAGGTTGAAAGCCAGATCTGCGTCGGCGAACTCCGCCGTGTGAAAGCGGTCGTACAGCACGGCTTCCTCGCCAAACCGCTCGGCGAGCTTGGTTGCGACCGGGGCAACAAAATCTTCTCGGAGATTGCCCGGAAAGGACAGCGCGACGCGGAATCGTTTCGAAGTGCTCATGCCACCATTGTTGCACGCGGCCGCCCCTCGAAAAAGCTATCGACCTTTCAAAGACGATGCGAGCTGCACGAAAGCTCCATTGCGACTCAACGGAACTACGACGCAAGGCCGCGTGCGTTGGCTCAGCCGCACCTGAGAATCCTATCGTCCAACCTTTCGTCGGACGTTGCCAAACAGCACCAATGGAAGCAACGCAAGGATCGCGAACAGCGGATTCGTAATCGGCTCGGGTACAATGGCCGCACGTCTTGGCCCCGCCTCGTAGCCGCCGTCCTGGAAGGCAAGCACTAAGTCTGTTGTAGAAAACACACCGTCGCTGTTCCAATCCCCGGTGTCCCACCGAGCGCTAGCTGTCGGATTTTCGTACTTACCGGCGGCAAAAACGACGACGAAGTCTTGCGAGTTAAACTCGCCGTCAAGGTTCGCGTCTCCATAATATGTTTGCAAACTGGAATGGATCATCACGTCCATGTCGGAACCGTTGACGAGACCGTCATTGTCTAAATCGTACTGCAGCCTGTGATTTGCTCGCCGAATAGCTGCAGCAAGGAGCGTTACGTCGGCAACAGTAACCTTCTGGTCCTTATTAAAATCTCCTCGGAACTGCCCGTAGATAACACCGACCGATTCCAAGTCCATCCCGACCGTATCGCCGGCCGAACTTCCCTGCTGTGGATCATCAATGATCTGCACCGCGTCGAAAAAGAGCGATTGATTCGCATAGCCCGGGAACAGATCGTCAACATCCAAGACGATGGCATAACCATAGACATCGAGGTAAGACTCGCCAGCATAACGTCCCACTTCGAAGTATGTGTCTCCATTCAAGTCAAACTCGTCGCCGAGCTGCGATCGAGTTGCCGCAGTCGGGCGCAACGAAATGTACACAGCTTCTGGGCTGCCTTGGACCTCGCCGATGTACAACTCAACCGCGTCGGTTCCGTCGTTGGTCAAGTAGTAGTCGTTAAAGCCAAGCTCGATCGCACCGCCGTGGCCCAACGCTTGATAGGCAGTGAACAAAAACGGAGTCCGGTCTAGTCGCCCCAGCACATCCTCGGGGCTAATGCGGAACGGCGCTGGGCCTCCACTAAAGAGCGGATCAAAAGAAATGATCTCGTCCGCAAAGCTCGCATCGCCACCGAAGAACGGAACACCGTTGAAATATGTCTGACCAAGCACAGCGGAACTTTGCAGAAACAGTGCCAGCAAAACATGCAGAGGCCGACGACTGAGTCCGCTGCATGATAGAGAGTTCATTCTTTCGTTCCTTGGTCTGATGTGGTGAGTAACTCTCTATTCTAATCCGACAACACGTTCCGTCAGTAACTTTGTTTGCAGCGTGCATATCTCGTTTCAGAAACGAAATGTTAGTGAAAAACTTTCGGCAAGCTTTTCGAACGAGCCGCCGGAACAGCAGAAAGCGTCGCTGCAGAAGCTGCTCGCCGAGGCTGTCTCTACATTGATCCATTATTCACATGACGATCTCGGCAATTCGCGAGGTCGGACCATTACATATTTTCAGCGACAGCCCTAAAATCCCGGGATCACCCGCCTCAAGGAACTGCCTCTCCATGAACGTCCAAAATCCAATCACATCGACCGAAGATTCGTCGGAGAGCGCCGATGCCGCCAATCAGGCGTTTGCCGCATATCTCCGGCGCAATGTCCGAGCCAGCCTGGAACTACATCGCCTGGACACTAGTTTCAAGTATTTTCTGGCAGCAGCCCCCCGGGTCTTTGTCAGCAAGTGCATCGACGGCCGAGTTCATGCGGGAGACGAAAAAGGGTATCCCCCATCCACTGTCACGTACGTCCGGACAGAAGGGACGAATGTCGACCTATCCCCAAACAACAACCGCTTCTGGGACCGGTTGCATGCCGTGATCCTCGATGCGGCGAACCATACTCCTGGATGCCCGGCGCTGTTTTACGCATTGGGACACTTCGGAGTTATGGGAAGCGGATGTGCCGCGCACAACCAGGATAACGACCGTGCACTGGCCACGGTTCGGCAACAAGCGGAGGAACTCCGCAAGCGATACCGTCCGGATGAACTGTTCATTATCCACGGCATGACAAACACGGACGACCATTCTCTGCGGCTTTACTTCGCGGACGGCCACGAGCTGGACACGGCCCGATTGATTGAACGGCTCAATACGCCCGAGATGCCGTTGGCTGACCCGCGGCATGCATTCCAGCGCGATTTCTTAAACCAACCGCTGGATGACCGGGAAGCCAACGTCTTAATCGACGGCCAACCGCCGGGGACGATCATGACAGGTCCGGACGCGCCGATGTTTCACGACATCCGGGCGATGGTGGCGATGGAATCATACCTCATCAACGAAATGCGGCGCATCATCGTCAACCGTTCTCGAAACAACGTGGTCTTTGATCCCCGACTCCTTGAGGCAGTTCTGGACGTCCTTCATTCGGTTTCCGGCTTGCCGACGGAGTTGATGGCCCCGCTGGCCTATCAGACGATCTGGAACGTCGCCTACACACTGCACGAACGGCAGCGTCTGGAAACACTGCTGGATGAAGAACAAAGGACCTTGAGCCTGCAACATGCCGAGAACATGGTGGCCTACGGCGAAGGATTTGAGCTTGAGAAACGAAATACCTTGGTGCTGGTCAAACCCGGCCGGGGCAACGACCTCGAAGCACTCGACGTCGCCAGGCGTGTGATCGTGCAGCATCGCCACCGACGTGGTGAACAACACCACCCACCGCTGGTCCATGTCAACGTGGAAGTGACCGGGACTCGAGAAACCTGGCAGGCTTTCAACGTCACCGTGTTGGCGAAACTGCTGACCATGGCGACCAACGTCAAACATGTATTTGGCGATGACTGCCGTATGCTGACGACGTATTCGTACCGGCGCCAGAAGCGATTCTATCCCGTTCACGTGTACCCGGACTCACAGGCCGCAAATGCTGAACCAATTTCGTCGTTCCCGACGAACCTCACAGCGGGCCTGACGAACGAAGACTTTACGCGGAATGAATTGACCCTCCGTGAGGACGCTTTCAGCCAGACCTGCGCCAAGGTGGCATCGCACGATTGAAGGGGAAGCGACAAGCCAGAGCCGCGACACAATTCATGCAAAGCGATGGGAAGCCATCATTTTTTTTGCAGACGTCAATGTCGCTCATATGGCCTGATCACTCACAGTTGGACCGACCTTACGCCAACAAGCGACCAAGCGTGTGTTGCGGAATCACCGTCCCGATGCCAACATGTTAATCACTTGATTTGCGAGTCACTCCACGCGTGTCTGCCGGCAGAACTCGAGTAAACCCCGTCGCCATCGTCGAGCACTTTTGGAATGGAAGATTGGCTCCGTATCCGCGAAATCCTGCACAACGCACTGGCTAAAGAACCGGCGGAGCGTTTCGAGTTTGTTGCAGATGTGTGCGGAGATGATGAAGCACTAAGACACGAAATCGAATCGCTGCTCCGCTGTGAAGATGAAGCGAGCGTTGCTGGATTCATGGAGGCTCCACTACACGCCCAATCCTATGGACGGTCAACGGATCGACTGGATAGCCAAAGCGATGCGGCCGACGAAGATGTTCCTTCGCAAGTTGATCGTTATCAAATTCAATCGAAACTCGGTAGCGGCGCGTTCGGCAGTGTATTCTTAGCTCACGATCCGAAGCTGGATCGTCCGGTGGCAATCAAGGTACAACGCCATCCAACGAAATCAGATTCGGACTATGACCGAGAAGGTAGAATACTGGCTCAGCTGGATCACCCCAACATTGTGCCTGTCTACGATACCGGCAAGCTAGGCGATGGCCGCAGTTATGTAGTTTCCAAGTTCGTCGAGGGAACAGATCTTTCAAAAAAGATTCGCCAACAAAGACTGAATGTGACTGAGGCGGTTTCGATCACTGCCAAGATAGCGATTGCACTTCAACACTCGCATCAAAAGAAACTAATCCACCGCGACGTCAAACCAGCAAATATCTTGTTGGATTCAAATGGCATTCCATACTTAGCAGATTTCGGTCTGACGCTAAGCGACGATGAAATTGGCAACTTTCGTTCGCAGGGATTCACTCCCGCCTACGCCAGTCCCGAGCAGGCCGCTGGCGAAGGACACCGTGTCAATGGTCAGTCGGACATCTTCAGTCTTGGCGTTGTGTTCTATGAATTGCTAACCGGAGAAAGACCTTTTCAAGGCAAGACGACTACCGAGATCCTAGAGCAGATTCTGACGCAATCGCCCAGACCGCCAAGGCAGCTAGATCCAAACATCCCAGCGGAGCTTGAGCGGATTTGCTTGAAAGCTCTTGCACGACGCACCAGTGATCGGTTTACGACGGCTCATGATATGGCCGAAGATCTACACCACTTTCTCGCTGCCGAAACGGATGTTGTTCATTCCTCGACGCGATTGCGGACACTCCACGCGCACTCGCCCACACGCGTTACACCTAAAGGCCTTCGCTCGTTCGACGCCGATGACGCTGATTTCTTTTTGGAACTGTTACCTGGCCCGTCCAATCGCGCCGGCTTGCCAGAAAGCGTTGCGTTTTGGAAAAAGCGTTTTGAGGAAACGAACAACGATGACGTGTTTTCCGTGGGAGTGATCTACGGGCCATCTGGCTGTGGCAAATCGTCCCTGGTCAAAGCTGGGCTGCTGCCAAATCTGGCATCGCATGTTTTGAGTGTCTACGTCGAATCCAACGCAACAGAAACGGAAACGCATCTGCTGTCGAAGTTGATGAAGCTGCGTCCGTCCGTCGAATCGAAAGATAATCTGGTCTCCTTCATTTCAGCACTGCGACAACAAGACAATCAAACTGCCGGAACAAAAACACTGATTGTAGTGGACCAATTTGAACAATGGCTGCACACGCACTCCGATCCGGAAAACTCAACTCTTGTTAAGGCATTGCGGCAATGCGATGGACACCGGGTTCAATGTTTGTTGTTGGTTCGAGACGATTTCTGGATGGCAATCACAGATTTCATGCGATTGCTGGATGTCCGATTGATTGAAGAACACAATTCACAAGCCGTCGATTGCTTCCGTATCAACCACGCCCGCAAGGTCTTAACGGAGTTTGGACGAGCTTATGGAGACCTGCCAGAAACGGACGATTGCATTTCCGAAAAACACAAACTATTCTTGGACCTTGCCCTACAACAGCTGGAGGAAGATGGAAAGTACGTGTGCGTGCGGCTGGCTCTGTTCGCCCAAATGATGCACGGGAAAGCGTGGACACCCGAGGAGCTTCAGAACTTAGGCGGTGCGTCAGGAATCGGTGTGACTTTTCTGGAAGAAACCTTTTCTAAACCGTCCTCGCCAGCAGCATACCGAGTACACGACGAAGCTGTGCGCCGCATCATGAAGGCTCTGCTGCCGGACCCTGGCTCTCCGATTAAAGGGCAGCAGATTTCTCGTAACGAACTGTGTATTCGATCAGGCTACCAGCAGCGGCCTGATCGGTTCGACGACTTGATGCAGCTTCTGGATTCGCAGCTGCGCCTGGTAACGCCCGCCAGCTCTTCAGGTGGCACGTCCGACACCGATTCGGATCGCTTCGAAGCCCAGAATTATCAACTGACGCACGATTATCTGGTTCCATCGATTCGAGAATGGCTGAACCGAAAACAAAAAGAGACTTGGCGTGGGCGAGCGGAGCTGTGCTTAGAAGAACGCGCCGCGCAGTTCAAACACTCCTCCGAAACTCGATATCTACCTTCGTTCCTAGAGTACTTGGCGATCCAATTTGGAGTATCCCGAAAACGACGTTCTGCCGACGAACGAAAAGTCCTATCGGCTGCAAGCCGCCGTTATGGAGTTTTCGCCGCATTCACATCAATCGCGGTTATTGCATGTTGGTTCGCAATTCGTGATTTAAACGGACGAGCCCAAGCCAGCCGAGTCGTCGATTCCATCTTGGTCGCCGAAACTACGGAACTACCGACTCAGATTGAAAAGCTGTCCCCATATCGACGGTGGGCAGATACAAATCTGAAAAGAATCGCCAACGACGTCTCCGCCGAACCGAGAGTACGACTTCGCGCCAGCCTCGCGTTGGCTTCCGTAGACAAATCCCAAACTCGCTATCTGTTGGATCGATTGGCCGATTGCTCACTCGACGAGTTGCCAATCATCATCGACAGCGTGCGCCCGCATAGCGCAACTATCATCGAAAGTCTATGGAGTCAGTTCGACGACGCGGCCGCCGCTCCCCAATGGCGACTACATGCTGCTTTCGCGTTGGCGTCTTTCGAGCCAGGATCGGACGCCTGGCAGGCAGCGAACACAGAGTTCATTGTTCAAGAACTTCTTGCTGCCGAGCCAAATGCTCAACAAAAGATCGCACCGATGTTAGCGCCGATCGCTCAATACTTGCTACCGCATCTACGGAAGGCGTTCGCTGATCCCTCTGAAATGCATCAAGTTTCTTCTGCAAGCTTATTGAATCTGTTAGGTCCGAATGACACAAACATCGTTGCTGAACTTTCTAGCGCAGCAACTCCATTGCAATTCAGCTTGCTGTTTCCGACGCTGTCCAAATTGAAACAAGAAGATGGTTCGCTCTTGCAGCATCTGATTTCAGTCGTTCAACAGCAGCCGACAAGCGGGCTCACCGAATCAGAACGCATAACTATTGGCAAACGCCGAGCCAACGCAGCCGTCAGCTTGCTCAGGCTTGGAGAACGTGAATCCGTTCTAAAAGTATTTGACGTTCAAGAAGATCCTGAAGCGATGACGCAGTTTATTCACAGCGTGAAGAGCCGCCGCGTTCAAGCAACAGATCTGATTGATCTGCTGCGGGCGGCGGAACAACAGGGCTTAACGACCGCCAGATACGCGATATTGTTGGCACTAGGCGACTATACACTCGACGACATCCCTGAAGACAGAAGCGGCGACTTCATTTCGAAGTTAGTTGCAGACTACGAGCGTGATCCCAGTTCGGCAATTCATGGAGCAGCTGGTTGGTTGCTTCGGCAATGGAATCACGAAGACAAAGTCTTAAACGTCGATCAGACGCCGCTTCCTTACGATGCGACAGGGCAGAGGGAATGGTTTGTCGAGCAAATCGGCGAGGATCACTTTACGTTCATCGTTTTTCAACCGGGCGTATTCATGATGGGTTCTGCGGCAGGCGAGATCGGCCGCCGCAAAATCGAAATCGATCAACACCGCCACGAAATCACGCGGACCATCGCCGTTTCGGACCGTGAAATTACACGTGCCCAATTCACTCGACAACTACCGATCGACAAACGCGCCCCATTCCTTTTTCCGCTGCAGAATCTTTGCCCCACAGGCGAGCACTCGATGCCGAGGATTACCTGGAATCAGGCAGTCAGCTATTGCCTGTGGCTGACTTCGCGATTGGATGGATTCTCTCCCGACAACATGTGTTACGTAGAGTCCTCGGGCGGCCTAGCGTTTCACCCCGAACGCCGGGGCATTCGGTTACCGTCCGAAGCAGAATGGGAGTACGTTTGCCGGAGCGGTACGAATACGCCATATTCTTTTGGCAGTGACCGCAGACTGCTGAAAGAATACGGCTGGTTTCTCGAAAATGCCGTTGATGAGTCGACTCTAGTTGGACGTCAGTTACGGCCTAACTTGCGCGGTGTGTTCGACGTGCACGGAAATGTCTTTGAATGGTGTCAGGATTCTAGTTCTTCGCAGATGCGAATCTTAAAGGGAGGCGGCTGGTATGCTCAGGGCCTGCGCAATCGCTGCGCCAACCGCGTGGAAGACGGCACTAACAAACTAAGTGCGCAGTACGGTTTCCGAATCGTTCGCACTATCAGCGTTCAAAGCGATGTCGATTGACAAACATGAAGTGTGCTGGGCGAGATTTCACTTTTTCCGGATGAGTACTTTCATTCGGTATCAGCCACTCGAATTAGCCATCGTTTAACTGGTCTTTTCGGCACGGTCGGCAGAACAGCTTACAAAACATGATCTCCTTGGTGGTGCAGTAATCTGAGCGCGCCACAATCGCAAATAGCTTTTTCGAACGCTAAATCCGGGCAGTTTATTTTCTTCCGACCCGGCTACGTGAATTCTACGCGTACACGTATGGCAAGCTGTTTCCGGTATCGATACCAACAAACGCAGACGCGGCTGGCGCTAACTAACGAACTCAATATGTGCCAACACGCACACTTAAGTTTCCGCGCTCGTGGTGATTGGCGACACGGAGAGGTCGACAACTTTTTGAATGTGATATTTCCAACAGATAGAATGACGCCGCCAATTCCTGCATACGCGTTTGAATCAGACCTAGATCCCCGCAGCACGGTCCACACTTTTTTGAACAGATTAATGTAGAAAGCGACTAACCGATGATTTCAGTAAGGCACCGCAGTATCCGTTTGGGCTGTGAAGTACTTGAGTCTCGACGATGCCTCGCAGCGACCGGATTTGCGATTCACGACATCGCCACGACCGAACTATCAGGGCCGAACTCCGACTTCGTCGATTTGGACGGCGATGGGCGATTGGACATTCTGACGGAAGCAACCGATATCGCTTGGCATCGAAATACGGGTGATGGATCGTTCGAGTCGCCGAAATTGCTCGTTGCTGATTCGGCAGAAGAGCGTAGTGCACTGCAGGCAAGTGATATCGACGGCGATGAAGATCTGGACCTTTTAGTCATTGAATGGATTGTGGTTGAAACACCAATTCCGCAATTAGAGGCTTCACTGTCCTGGTATGAGAATACTGACGGTAAATCGACCTTCGGTGAAAGGACTGTCGTTGCCAGTGGCAGATTCACCGATTCGCTGTTTCCGTATGGCTTTGATGTAGCAGATCTAGATGGCGACAACGACCTGGATATTTATGCCGCGTTCGGAAATCCAAACCCGTTTTCGGGGCTCGAGGGTCAATTAATTTGGTTTGAAAATGTAGATGGCCAGGGAACGTTTGCAGGACAACACTTTATCGCCAGGATGCCGTTAGAAGCTTCAGCGATACTCTCCGCTGTGACCGATACTCGCGCGGTTGATATGGACGGCGACGGCGATGTTGACTTAGTCGGAAAAAGCATAGGAAACGAATATGGAATCCACGAAATTTCGTGGTTCGAAAACCTAGATGGTCAAGGCCATTTTTCGGACGCCCAAATAGTCGGTCAAGCCACCGAATTTCCTTGGATGGATATAGGTGACATTGATGACGACGGCGACATTGATGTTTTTGCAATTCTACAAGCGGCGGCTAGAGCCGGATTCCCTGCAGAACGAGCCATCGTTTGGTATGAGAACGACCACGGATCGTTCGATGATCCTAAATTCGTTTCATTGGACGCGCCGTCTATAGAAATGCTGCATCCAACCGATGTCAATGGTGATGGACTTCTGGACCTGGTTGCCATAACGACTGGTTATTCCGGTGCTTTCTCGTGGTACAAGAACGCTGATGGATTGGGAACGTTTGAATACCAGCCTATAGCATCCGAAGACCTAGAACGTTCGAATAGTTTTGCTGAGCGATTCCTCAGCGGCGATGCGGACGGCGATGGCGATCTGGATTTTCTTTTCTCTGCTGACTTAGGCGACGAAATCACGTGGATCGAGAACGCACGGGGAGATGGCACCGAATTCAGTCCGCACAATCTCCACCGTTCGACGACAGATTGGTCTAATGTGGCTGTGCAGGATCTCGACTCTGACGGCGATCTGGATGTTGTTGCATCACATCCTCGCGGTCTGGCTTGGTTCGAGAACCTGGGAGACGGGATTTATGGTTCCGAAAACATGTTTTTCGAGGCCGACAAAGACAACGGGTTCATTACCAAACGCCTGGCAGTGATTGGCGATTTAGACGGTGACCAGGACAACGATGTCATTTCCATCGTGGCTGAGTTTAACCGCCAGTACTCGCTTCAGTGGTTTGAGAACTTAGACGGCAATGGCAAGTTTGGCGAACCTATATTCGTGGGCAAGTTGCAGGACGCTCCGGACGATTTGACGGTTGTCGACGTCGACGGTGACGGTGACTTGGACATCTTAACCGTCACGCCACCAGGAGTTCCGTTGAGTGAAGCCGTTTGGTTCGAAAATGTCGATGGGCGTGGAGATTTCGGTAATGGCACGCCCAAACTAGTGATTCGCAACATGGCTGTTGCTAGATTTGTTGCTGCCGTCGACATCGATAACGACGGCGATCTCGATATTTTGTCGAACAATGCGCGACAAGACCCCGGTGTCATTTGGAGCGAAAACGAAGGCCCAAATTCGCCAAACAACTTCAAGCAACATCATAAGATCTATCCAGTAGACGCAACTGATGTCGTGGCGGCAGATTTCGATCAGGATGGAGATCAGGATCTCGTGATTTCTGCGTCGCAACTTGTGTTTTTGGAAAACGATTTTGGTTCGTTCTTAGAGCCACGAGTCATTGACGAAATCAGTTTTGTGTCCGAACTCACCGCTGTCGATTTCGATGGCGATGGTGACATCGATCTGGTGTCCAAATCGGGCCGGTACGAAAACCAAGACGGGCTAGGGAACTTTGGTCCCGCAATTCCGATTGTCGGGTCAGGACATTCAATTGCCGTCGGCGACGCAAACAACGATGGCGTTCTGGATGTTTTTTCAGCCTCCGATTTTGAAGTGCGTTGGATTGAAGAACGAATCGTGGGCGACGCGAACGGGGACGGCAAGTTTGACTCGACAGATTTGGTGACCGTTTTTGCCGCGGCTGAATATGAAGATCGTTTTGTAAAGAACTCGACGTTTCAAGAAGGAGACTGGAACGGCGATGGCG
>JAGQPC010000795.1 GCA_020426925.1 Planctomycetales bacterium
TGATCTCCTTGTAGTGTGAGCAAGCCTTTTCTTCTGCGTCGATAACTGCCTTAATGACGCCAACGACGTCCGTCGTGTTGCTTGTCGGCTGGATCTGCTGTCCCAAATCTACGGCTGCAGAGCCAGGTACTAGCCCTCCCAGTTGCTTGATCCGTTGGCCGAGTTGCTGCGCATGGGAGACTTCCTCAGCGATGTCAGCCGATAGCGACTTCTTGATTTCTTCCGCACGGACACCGTCGAGATTGACGCTGTTGGCGAGGTAATTCAGGACCGTTTCGATCTCCATACCGTATGCGGTCGTTAACATTTTAATTGTGTTCAGACGTACTGTGCCCATTTTTTTGTCTCCAGATAGTGCCATGCTAATCCGAGACGGTTGTAGACGCGGTCCAACGAATGACAAGTAACGTGCAAGCCCGTACGACAACAACATTAGGGCGTTCTATTCGTCATACTCGCGAACCAAATAATACGACGCCTACCGGAAATTGCCTTTTTGCTCGTCAGAGCAGGTCAATTTCGTTCCCGCGTCTTCAATAAACGCAATCCTGTCGAATAATGGTTTTACCAGACCGCCGAAACTTGGCGACATCTACCAGCCGATGACGTTGAGTCAGCACTAGCCTTGCTGACCTTACTTGCACGTGAGCTAACCGCATGGCCAGAAAAGAACGCTGTCGAAATCTTGTGATCGTGTTGGGTGATCAATTGAATCATGATTCTGCAGCGTTCGACAACTTTGATTCCAAGAAAGATGCAGTCTGGATGGCGGAAGTCGCCGAAGAGTCCACCCACGTTTGGAGTCACAAAGCTCGAATCGTGATGTTTCTCGCAAGCATGCGCCATTTCCGTGATGGGCTGATCAGGCAGAAAATACAGGTCTACTATCGTGAACTTGATGATCGCGGCAACACGGGAGATTTTGCGCACGAGCTTAGCGGAATTGTAAACCAGCTGAATCCAAAATGCCTGGTGCTTGTGGAGCCAGGGGAGTGGCGAGTTAAAGAGATCTTTCTGACAACTGCGGCGGCACTGAATATTGAGCTAGATGTTCGGCCGGATCGGCATTTTCTTTGTACGCCCAACGAATTCGCCAACCACGCCAAAGGGCGAAAACAGCTGCGTCTGGAGTTCTTCTACCGGGAGCAACGGCGCAAGTACGATATCTTGATGGATGGCGAGGAACCCGAAGGCGGAAAGTGGAACTACGACACTACGAACCGAGGATCATTCGGTAAACGGGGCCCTGGCGATGTACCAATGCCGAAGCGTTTTCGCCCTGACTCAATCACGAATCGTGTGATCGATTTCGTCAATCGGAGATTCAAGGATCATCCTGGCAAGCTCGATAAGTTCGATTGGCCAGTAACACCAAAGCAAGCACAGCAAACGCTGTCGGATTTCATCGAGAACCGCTTACCAAGCTTTGGCGAGTATCAGGATGCGATGTGGCAGGACGAGCCATTCCTCTATCATTCACGTGTATCGGCTGCGCTAAACCTGAAATTGCTCAGTCCACGCGAAGTGATCGAACAAGCACTTGTCGCTTACCGTGCCGGCCATGCGCCGCTGAACGCCGTTGAAGGGTTCGTACGTCAAATTCTTGGTTGGCGCGAATATGTGCGCGGTATTTACTGGCTATACATGCCGGAGTATCTCGATCGCAACTCAATGGGCGCGAACCGGAGGCTGCCCGATTTCTACTGGTCCGGTGATACGGACATGCACTGCCTAAATCAGGTAATCGGCCAGACGCTTGACTACGGATACGCTCACCACATTCAGCGCTTGATGGTGACGGGACTCTTTGCCTTGCTGTTGGGAGTCCACCCAAAACGAGTGCACGAATGGTACTTGGCCATGTATGTTGATGCAGTCGAATGGGTTGAGCTTCCAAATTCGCTGGGTATGTCCCAGTTTGCAGATGGCGGCGTCATGGCTAGCAAACCGTACGTGGCCTCAGGGAAGTACATCCAACGCATGAGCAATTACTGCGGATCCTGCAGTTTTGATCCGAGCAAAGCAACGGGGCAAGATGCATGCCCATTCACTACGCTCTATTGGGATTACCTCGCGCGTCACAAGCAACGTCTGACCGGCAACCGTCGCATGTCCCTGCAGCTTAGAAATCTAGAAAGAAAAACGCCCAAAGAAGTAGAGGCGATCCAGCAGCACGCCACACAACTGCGCGAAGCACTCTCGTAAGAGCTGCAGCCTGTAACCGGCGAGATGTGATCTGACACTCACTAGCTATCGTTTTGTGTCGGAAGCGTCGGAGGTCAACAGCTCTTTGATTGCCGGAATTGATCGAATGAAATCGAAATCGGGGTGTGATAGTTCTTCAAGGTCTATCGTCTCGGCGTTAAGCAATCCGCGAATTGTCTGAATAGCGTCGGTTAGAATTTCGTCCTTAGCTTCGTCGTCGGCATCCTTGGCAAGGGCCGCGAGTTTCGCCTGATGGCGTGCTATCACCAGCATCTGCTCTGGATCGCCGGGCGTTGCTTTTTTAGCGGCCAGAATCTGGTTCGCTGATGCTCGATATTCGCCGTTGTAGCGTTTCGCGAGCCCAATATTCAGGAGATGATTCGCGAGCAAATAACGATTCCTCGGGATATGCGGTGCTCGTTCTACGACCTCGCGTTGTATCTGCTCTGCTTCTTGAAAATGGGAGAGTGCACTCGTTGCTCCATTTTCACGATCCAAATGTATCAGGCCAATGTTACTGAGTAGCGTGGCCATGCCAGTTTGCATGCGAATGTCGCCTTCGTTTTCTTCAAGCATTCTTCGACGAATTGCAAGAGTGCGATTGTAATTGGCAAGGGCGTCATCCTGGTCGCCCAATAACTTCTGTTGAGTCGCGACTTGCATGTACCCTCGAGACAAGATGTATTCCAATCTTCCGACGCCCGGGTTTTGTTGAACCATTCGCTCTCGGATAGCCAGTGACTGTTTGTAGGCCTCGAGTGCTTTTAGATCGTTTGCTCGCCTTTCGTCTGCAGACAAGTTTCCTCGCTTGTTGCGATTGAAGTGTATTGTGCCGATGGAAGCGTGCACTTCGCCAAGCGTCTGCTGAAATCGGAGCGATGTTGGATGTTGTTCCACGAGCTTGTTCAAAATCGCAAGCGACTTCTCGTATTCGCTCAACGCGTTGTCGAATAGATCGTTTCGTACCTGTCCGCTTTGTTTTGCCGCATCCAGACGATAGGCATATCCCATATCCCAATGAGACCGCGCCAAATTGTGCTCGTCATATTCGTTTGCATCGCCATTTTGCACGATCTGTAGACGTCGTTGCAGTGATTGTTCGACATAAGGACGGCCTCGTTCGGGAGCCGGCGATCCGGTCCAATGAAAACCAATTGCGGCGTGAACTTCGGCCAGCGAACGCTGCAGTTGGACGTCGTCTGGAGTTATTGCAAGTTCGTCAGTCAGAATTTGTTCGCTTCGATTGAACCATTCTAAGGCGCCCATTGGATTGCCTTCTCGTGCGACGAACAGTGCCTGATACAGATAGGCACGAGCCAACATCCGCCGACGAGCTTGTGCGACCGCTCGATTCGCATCGGAATCGGACTCTCGCGATTCGTTTTCTTCGCTCGCGGTTTGATCTGCTTTTTCGAGTATCTGGATCGCCTCCGTATTTGCAGAATCCGCGGCCTTGATGTCACCTGTG
>JAGQPC010000796.1 GCA_020426925.1 Planctomycetales bacterium
AGCAGTCGCAGCTGGTGCTCGAGCAGAAGATCCTGAGGTAAAAATCAGCGAAGGCACGCCTTCTCTTTTTAATGATCGCGATCTTGTGGAAAGAATTGTTCCCGTGTTCAAAGTAGCACTTGGCGATGAAAACGTGATTGATAGCGAACCGTCGATGGGTGGCGAAGACTTTAGCCATTACGGAAAAGCCGGAATTCCGATCCATATGTTTCGATTGGGCACAGTCGAATCGCGACGGCTTGCCAGGTACAAAGAACTCGGTTTGCCCGCCCCTTCGCTGCATTCGTCGAAGTACTATCCTGACGCAGAGCCGACGCTTCGGACTGGAGTCGTGGCGATGGCTTCGGCCGCTTTAGAATTGTTGCAACTGCCATCGGACGACAAGTAGCGAGCTGTTCATGCCAGAAAAGACGCGAAATCCTATTCTCGCAAGTCGATCGTCGTGGTGCATTGGGTATTTGCTGATGCTGACCGCAATCGTGATTGGATTGCTGCAATTTCGCAAATGGACGGCCGCAACGTTTGACAATCAAGCGGCAGTGGATCGCTGGCAAGAGTGGCGAAGCGACGTCGACAACATGCCAGATAATGCTCCAGTCAAAAGACGAGTGCCAGAGAGCGAATTGCCGCCAGCGTTTGTTCTGTTGCATGACTATTTCGCGATTTGTATGCTGTTATCGATCGTGTTGTGCAGTGCCTTGTACGTTACGTTTATGATTATGATTCGAGGCGTGATCTTGTCGCCTGGGAAGATCGACTACCGGAATTAGGGCGATCTTCGCCAAAAAAGGCGGCGTTTGATTCGGCGACAAGGAACACGAACGCAAAGATTAGCAACTTGGCGGATTCGGCAATGGAAGCCGAAAGTAAAATGAAAAGCATGGACGTTTCTCAAACAACAAATGACTCTGCGCCTACGGAAGAACCGCTTCCGTTAGAGTTGCATCTTCTTCATTGGCCGTTGGTCCAATCGGGCTGGAAGGGGATCGCGTTCTTGGGAGTGTTGCTAGCCGTTGTATTGCTTATCCACAATTACGCTCAACAACCGGGTATGGCGCCAATCGCCGTAATTGTCGTGCTGGTCGTGACGGTTTGGTTTTGGCTGCCAGTCCGTTACACGATTCGTGCGTCTGGAATCGAACGCCATGTTTTGACTCGTCGCCAGCACATCGCTTGGGCTAACATCGCGGATTATCAAGCTCTGCGGGAGGGTGTTAAGCTCCGTCCAACGTGGAGCAATTCTGGTAGCTTGTATATTTCTTGGAACGGCCAACGACACGCGTTCGAAAGAATGTTGATCGCACACATTAGCCGAGCCCGAAAATCGTCTGGATCGTCCGTTTCGCGGAAATCATCACGAATTCTCTCGCGACGCAAAGCGACATAGCGTGGGCGATCACGCATGATTATGCACTTCTGCCTTGGCGCGGTACATTAGATGCTCGAAACTGAGTACTCAGCTTCCCGCCTCCGCCGCCCGCCTAGATCCTACCGATGGACACACAAAGAACGATCTTGCTGATTCTGTTTCTAGTGGCATCGATGAACTCGTATGCAAACGAGCGTTCAGTAGATGTGCAGACAGAAGTTCCTGATGGTCTCAATCCAACGACGGTCATTGATTTTTTGATCGAAGCCAAATGGGCCGAGCTGCAAATTATTCCTGAACCGATTTGCAGCGACGAGACTTTTGTTCGACGAGTCTACTTGGATCTGGTTGGCCGCATACCGACACTCGAAGAACGCAATGCATTTTTGAGCGGAACACATTCGAACAAGCGAACGGAGCTAGTCGATCAGTTGATCGGCTCTCAAGAATTTGGACGACACTTCGCAGATGTGTTTGACGTCGTGCTGATGGGACGCGGTTCGTCGAGAAGAATGTCCGAGCGGCAACAGCACGGATGGCGAGCGTACCTCGAGGAATCGTTTAACGCGAATCGTCCGTGGGACAAGATGGCTCGAGACATGACGCTGGCTCGCAAAGATGATGACTGCGACGTCAGAGCCGGTTGGTTTCTATACGAACGGCAGGACAACCACCAAGCGATTGCGGAATCGATTTCGCCTGCGTTTTTTGGACTGCGAATTGAATGCGCGCAGTGCCATGACCATCCGCTCGCGGGCGAAATCGAACAAGCACATTACTGGGGACTAGTGTCGTTCTTTCAGCGGAGCAAAAACGAAAACACGCAGTTAGGCCCGCGAGTCAGCGAATCCGCGACCGGGGCATTCAACAAGTTTACGAACATCGCGGGCGAAAGCTACGAAACGCAATTGACGTTTTTTGCCAGTGCGATCGTTCCAGAAGCACGTCCCAGCGATGGAGACGATTCTGCTGAACAAGCCAATCAGGAATCGGAAAAGTCAGACGAATCAGAACTGTACTCTCCGGCGGGAGACGAGCCACGCGTTCCGAATTTCTCGCGACGCGAAAAGTTTGTCGACGAGATTCTACTAGTCCATCCGATGCTGGCGAAAGCTTACGTGAATCGTTTGTGGGCGTTGTTGGTAGGGCGAGGATTTGTCCATCCGGTGGATCGCATGGATTCAACGCACGCTCCAAGTCATCCACGGTTGCTCGATTGGTTGGCGAACGATTTGGTGGCTTCGCAATTTGATACGAAGCGGCTTGTACGGAGCATCGTGCTGTCGCGAGCTTACCAATTGTCCCGATCGTCGGATTCGAAAATACAGCCGGAAACGTTTTCTTATGGCATTGAAAAACCACTGACGGCCGAAAGTTTTCTGCGCTCGATTCACGTCGCATTGGACTCGTCAAAGATCGAACCAGATCCCGGCCTATTGGCGGATTTTCGTGACAAGTTTGGAGACGTGTTTGCAGAGCAGTTTACGGCTAACGCAACGCAGTCCTTGTATTTGACAAACAATTCGAGCTTCAACGCTACGGTAGAGCGATCGCCTCTTATCGAACAATTACG
>JAGQPC010000797.1 GCA_020426925.1 Planctomycetales bacterium
GATTCGGCAGACGTTTCGTAGACTATTACAAGCCCGAAGAATCGCCTGAATGTTCAGCCAGGCGATTCCCATTGAGTAAAACAAGCCCGTTAGGGATCTTCAAAAAGGGAAGCCAAAGTGAAATACGCAATTCCTCTCGCCGTCGCAGCGGTCATTCTAGGAGTTGGGACGTACGTGGAAGGCAACAAGTCCGACCGCTGGCCAGCAGCAGATTCGGACAAACTTGCTCGGTTCACCGAACGGGTGAAAACGATTCCGCTATCAGTCGGCGACTGGCAGGGGACAGATGATCGCACGGAAGACGATGAACAGTTCCAAAAGGAATTCAAAGCCTCAAACTGCACAGCGTGTATTTCGCGGACGTACACAAACGGCAAGGGCCAAAAAGTCAACGTCTATGTCGTGAGCGGAAAGGGTCGCCACATCACAATTCATACGCCAGATTGGTGCTATGTCGGTGCGGGCTACGACAAAGTCGAGGACCCACTGCAGTATCGTATCCCAATGGGTGAGCAGCCTACGGAGTCGGACCCAGAATTCTTGACGTGCGTGTTTCGGAAGGAGTCTCCTACGATGAAGCACGAGATCCGTATTTTTTGGACGTTCTCTGACGATGGGAATTGGGCCGGGCCACGACACCCAAAGAATGTATTTGGCGGCCGGAGAGCAATGTACAAGATCTACTTGATTACAGACATCAACGAAGCAGGTACTGCGGCACCGGAAGGAAATCCAACATTGGATTTTGCGAAAGACTTCATACCGATCGTCAACGACGTGTTGTTCGACAAGCCTGATTCGGCAGCCGCCGAAAATCCAGCGACGTGATCGCATTGATTGCTACGCTGCGAACGGCATCGAACTGGTTGGTTCAGTAGCGTAACCAAACGTCTCAATGTCGTCCGCAAATGCACTTTGAATTCGACGAACGGTTGCCGAGTCGTAGTACGCTGCAACCGTTTTTTGTTTGGTGCCATTCAGATGAGGCAGTCCGCGGCGAATGCCTAGCTTCTCGCGAACACGTGCGAAGTCGGCTTCCAACCGCTCAAACTTGCCTACGAAATCCAGCAGGATCTCTCCTCGCGAATTGGCAATCAATCGTTTTTGGTTCGCCAACTTCTTTGCGATCGCGAACTCAATAAACGTAGGAAAGCACATCTGAGACACAGCTCGATGTCGCTTGTGATGAGGCGTCTTGCGAATAAATCGGTACATCGATGGCAACAGTTCCCACGGATCTCGAACAAAGCCGAACTTAAACAACTCGGCGAATACCGGATTTGGCAATCGTCGATTGACCACGGCAAGTCGTTCGTGCGTTCGAAATCGATAGCTTCGATAGCTTCCCAAGAAGTGGTTGACTGAAATGCCCACCGATTCCAGCAATCGGTTGACGGCTGAGTCCTGTGGGTCAGCGTGCTTCTGCAGCACTGCGCGCATGCTAGTGCCACCAGTTTTCGGCACATGGACGAATAAGAATCGTTTTTCAAACGAAATCAACATCTGCAATCCCAGTAATCCTGCCGCAGGGCACTAGCTCGTATAGATCGGCAATCGCCTCTTCGATATTCGTCACTCCTTGCAGAATGCATACAAATGGCAGCTTGGGGATTGTACGCTGTATATTCTGGCTGCACTGGTTCTATTGGAAATCGCGGTTATGCGGCGTCGATACGAAATGTCACACCGTGATCGATAAGGGGACCAAAATGAAGATCAAACATACCGGTGCCGCTGTTCTCGTTTGGCTTGGCATGATGACAAACGGCGCAACAGCGCAAACCGGCGGATATTTTAGTCAAGTTACCAAACAGACTTCGTCACCCACTTTTGTGTCAGTTGACAGTTCAGCAGGCGTCCAGCAAGCCAATTACAATTCCGATTGCGGAATTCCTGGAACTGACTGTAAATGTGAAGACGGCTGTGCGGAATGTAGCCAGCTTTGGCAAAACGCATGCAGTGAACCAGGACTTGGCGGCGGCCTGCTCAACAACCCTGGATTCTCGCGGGCCTGTGTGGATGCGTGCAGCGGAATTCTCTCAGATGGTGGCCAGTGCGCCGGAGCCTGTTCGTCCGGAGGCTGTGGAGTTTGGGCTCACTACACGACGATCTTCAGTGAATTCCTTTACCTGCGTCCACGCAATGCGGATATCGCATACGCTGTCCCGATTGATGGCCCGATCACTCAGGCACCCGCGAACAACCCTATCCAAGTAGGGCGAATTGCAGTTGTCGATCCAGATTACGAAACAGGATACGCAGCAGGAATCAATCTGGCGTTGAATCCGCTTTCCAGCATTAACGTAAGGTTCTCGTCCATCGACTTTCAAACGTCGGACCAGATTTCGACCACTGCACCGAACGTGATTCGCTCGATCGTTTCCCATCCTTCATCGCAAAGTACGCAGACCGATTTCTTGTCAGCGTCGGCTAGTCTTGGCATTGATTATGACAACATTGATTTGACATTCCGGCACCTGTTCGTCGGCGGAGACGTTTTCGCAGTGAACTACTTCTTGGGTGCACGGTACAGTCAACTCGATCAACACTTCAATTCGATGTTCGTTGACAACGAGACGGAGCAAGTCACGACCGACGTCGACTTCGAAGGTGTCGGATTGCGACTCGGGTTCGAAGCCGAGCGTCATTCGTGTTTCTCGCGGTTGCGTTATTACACACGAGGAGCCGCAAACTTTTTGGCTGGCCGATTCCGAGCTGACTATTTTCAAGGTACAACGTTTGACCCAACGATAGTCGACACATATTGGGAAGCGGGACGAGTCGTTCCGTCGCTCGATTTAGAAATCGGTGTCGGCTGGCGATCAGAGTCGGACAGATTCCGCATGAGCGTAGGTTATCGAGTCGACGCATGGTTCAACATGGTTACGAACGAAGATTTCGTCTATGCCGTTCAGCAGAACAACTACTTGGGCATGGAAGATACGATCTCATTCGATGGTCTAGTCGCCCAAGCGGAACTCCGTTTTTAGAACAGCCCGTATGATAGACGCGTAAAAACTGACTCGTCGTTTGCACAGTGCGACCGACGAGTTTTTTTCGTTGGATCCTCGCGACAAGAAAATGAGTGACGACGTGCCTGAAGTGCTTGGATTAGGAATGGTCGTGGTTGATCACCAAGTTGTTCTGCCCAGCTTTCCGTCCATCGACACCAAGAACCAAATTGAATCGGACCGCTATCAAGTCGGAGGTCCAGTTCCGACAGCTCTGGCGATGGTTTGCAAACTAGGCAACAAGGCAAAGTTTATTGGCAAATGGTCGGACGACGCATTCGGCCGGATCATCACTGCGGATCTGCAAGACTATGGGATCGACTTCGACAGTGCAATGGCTCGCTCGCAGGGTCGAACGGGGTTTGCACACGTGTGGATCGACCAGTCGACCGGTTCGAGAACGGTTGCCTATCTTCGCGGTGACGCCATCGAAGTGGACGATGTAACGGACATTGATGTTGACGGGTGCAAGGTGCTCCATCTGGACGGATGGTCGGGCGAAGCCGCTTGGATGCTCGCGTCGAAGGCTAAGGCATCTGGTGCCACAATCGTTATGGATGCAGGTTCTCCCAAGCCCTGGACTGCCACACTGTTGTCACTAGTCGACGTCGTGAATTGCCCGAAAAGCTTCGCAACAGAATTCTACGGAATCACCGGCGAACACGACGCTGCAGCAAGGTTAATCAACGAAGGCGTCACGATGGCAGTGTTCACGCAAGGATCTCGCGGCGCCACTGCTTATCGAAGCGATGGCAAGTTTCACATCCCGGCGTTCCCTGTTTCGGCTATTGACACGAACGGTGCCGGCGACGTGTTTTGCGGCGGTCTCATCTATGGACTGCTCCAATCTTATTCTCCTGAAGAGACCGTGCGATTCGCTTCTGCGTGTGCGGCGCTCAAGTGTCAAGCAATGGGCAATCGAGAGTCACTTCCGAGCTTGGATGCAGCGAGTGCACTGATGAACGCATAGGACGCATCGTCAAGCTCAACGAGCATCGTCAGAGCACAGCCGTTTGTTTTTGAGAGGACGGTTTCTAGCCATCAACAGAGCGGAGATACTCTACCTTTCAAGCGCTGAAAGGACTCCGTATTCGAGGGAACCTCGTGAATCAGAATTCCAAATGATCTTACCATCGCGGCCAATGACAAACTTGAATCCTGCTGAGTTCGAAATGTTCAGTGTCGCAAATGTGTCTTGTGCCCCGTATCCGTTCGGCCATTCGATTCCGAACTCGTTAATGAACGACTCGATTTCCGTTAGCTGAGAACGATCGTCGGGTGTAATTCCGATGAATTCAACTTTGTCTTTGTACTTCTTGTAAGTCTCGACCAGACCAGGTGCCGACTCGCGGCAAGAAACTCACCAGAATCCCCAACAGTCGACGACCACGACTTTTCCTGACATGTCGTCTGGAGTTCCATTCAACCAGCCAGCCGCGAGGATTTCAGGAGCGTCCGCGCCGACTCCGAGCGGGCTCATAAAACGAGGGTCAGACTGACGACACCCAGTGCTGAACGTCGCGATTAGGATCGATATTAGCAGCACGATTTGTGAGTTGTGGATCTGCATGATTCTCCAAGCACTATGGTTTGACGATAGTTATTCCCACCGGCGATTTCACTCCCATGGCGGGTAGCGCGTCGGGCACTGCCTCGAGTGGAATTGTCTGTGTCACAAGTTGGCTGATATTCAAAGAGCCGTTCTCGAGCATCGTCATTAGCCGAGGATACTCGTGTGCCGACATTCCATGGCTGCCCACGATTTCGATTTCCTTTGCGATGATTTGGCCAAAAGGGATTGGCGGTTCGCTGTGCTCGCCTGTCATCAGACCGATTTGCACGTGCCGTCCTCGCTTTCGCAAGCAAGCGATTGAATTGCGAACTGTCTCCGTGCTGCCCAACGCATCGATCGAAACGTGAGCACCGCCTTTCGTGATCGATTGCACGGCATCAACGACGTCCACAGTCTTCGCGTTGACAACATGATTGGCTCCGCAGTCTTTTGCGAGAGTCAGTGCGTCGTCAGAGACGTCGACGGCGATAATTTCCGCGTCCAACGTTCGGCCGATCATGATTGCCGACAGGCCAACTCCGCCACATCCATGAACCGCCAGATACTGACCTTCTCTCAGCGACGACTGTGCAGTGATCGCTCGAAACGATGTGATAAACCGGCAGCCCAAACTTGCGGCTGCTTCGAATTCAATCGAGCCAGGCAGACGGACCAAATTTGTATCTGCAAAAGGTAGTGCGACATATTCCGCAAACGAGCCCCATCCTGTAAAGCCTGGCTGATAGTAGTCATCGCAAATTTGCAAGTCGCCAACATTGCACAGGTCGCACACTCCACAGCCCATCGAAAATGGTACAGTGACGCGATCGCCCGGCTTCCATTTTGTTACTGTTGAATCGAC
>JAGQPC010000798.1 GCA_020426925.1 Planctomycetales bacterium
GCAGTGGCGGAAAGTCTCGTGTTGAACACAATCGCGTGATCGACAACGCGTTGGTCGCCGTCGGGATCAATAGCGGTTGGACCGTCAACTTGGTTGGCAACGAACTGTCTAGAAAAGGCGGCCTGCCTCCGGTCGTCATGGTGCATTCAGGATCGGAAGCGACATTCAAGGACAACACGATTCGAGGCGGCGGAGTGGCTGGGATTCGAGTCGCCGGAACTATCACGGCCGAGAATAATCGATTTGACGGAATCTCGCTGCGAAAAGTCGGCCCTCCCAATTTCGCGGTCTGGGGGCTTAAAGGTTCACGAGTCACAATGAGTGCCAACGAGATTTCTGGTTGGCGTCACGCTTTGCATTCGACGGAAGGTCACGTGAACGCAATCGGCAACTCGGTTTCTATGTTTCATCAGGCCGCATTCGTCGTGCAGAAACCGGCTGGGGAAGCTGTGATCTCCAAAAACAAGGTGACAACATCCAACGAGTCCTACATTGCTGTTATGGTTGACGGTAACCCCGGGGCGGAAGGCGCGAACAAAGTGATTCCGGCACCGCCAGCTGAACGATGACTCCACTCGGGATAAGTCTGCCTTCATGTCTGATATAAGCGACTTTTTAGACGACTACGGCGCCACTTTCGCGTGATTGAGGTCTAGAGCACAACGCTTGCACGTTTCCACATGCGGACACCCACACGAGAACATTTGCAGTGAATTGCAAGCCATGAACTAGGCTTGTGCAAGGTTATTGCCGCCGCCCTGGAAACACCTCGCGCAAATTGTCTCGAGCACCAAGTTCAGAAATCAAACGCCCGGGTGGCGCAGACTGGTATTTGCTCCGCAGTGCTTTTAGTGGATCGCTATCACAATTTAGCAAAGCATGGAGAACCGTATGATTCGTGGTCGCTGGTGGACATCGACAACAAGCAGATCGACAATCGCGCCACGAAGGGCCCACAGCACTCAAAAGCCAGAAGAGCGGATGCGAGCAATCGTGGATGGTGCACCACATGGGATGGTCATGATCGATCCCGCGGGAGCCATTGTTCTTGTCAACTCGAGACTGGAGCGAGACTTTGGGTACAGCCGCGAGGAAATGATCGGCCACAAGGTAGAAATGCTTGTCCCCGTTCGCTTTCGTTCCGGACATAAGGGACACCGCGACAGCTACTTCTCGAATCCCGCAACACGCTCGATGGGTGAAGGTCGCGATCTCTACGGTCAGCGCAAGGATGGCACTGAATTTCCCGTAGAGCTTGGTTTGAACCCGATTCATACGGACGAAGGGCTGTTCGTGCTCGGAGCGGTGGTGGATATCACGGAAAGGAAAGCAGCCGAAGACAAATTACGAGCAGTCACGCAGAAGCTGGAAAAGCAAAACTGGCTGAAATCTGGTCACGCCGAACTAGCTGACGTCATGCGAGGACGTTTGGAACTTGACGATCTAAGCAAGAGCGTCGTGACGTTTTTGGCGAAATACACGGGAGCGTCCGTTGGAGTGCTCTACCTATCGGAAGGTGACGCACTTGTGCTTCGCGGTACCTACGCCTATTCCAAACGCAAACGACTGGCCACAACATTCGCGATCGGTGAAGGCATCGTCGGACAAGCCGCACGCGAACGAGAAACGATCCTCATTTCTGACGTTCCCGAAGATTACATCACGATCGGTTCAGGACTAGGAGAATGTCAACCTCGACAGATCGTCGTCGTTCCAATCATCTGGACGAAGAAACTGGAAGGTGTCTTGGAGTTGGGAACTCTCACCGAGTTCACTGACGCTCACCTAGAACTGCTGCGGTCAACGGCGGAATACGTTGGTGTCGCAATTACGACCTCGCGAGAACGCGGCCGAACTGAGGAATTGCTGCAGACGACTCAGTCGCAGGCTAATGAGCTCCAAGTACAGCAAGCGGAGCTTGAAGCTGCGAACGCCGAGCTGGAGGAGAAATCTCACGAGCTTCAGGCGCAACAGGAAGAATTAGAAGCGACCAATTCGGAACTGGAGGAACAGTCGCAACAGTTGAAGGATCAACAGGCAGTTCTCCAAAAAGCGAACGACGAACTGACCGCACGAAGTCGAAGTCTGGTTGAACAAAGGAACGAACTGCAAAAGGCAAAGACCGAACTCCAATCCAAAGCTATGGAGATCGAACAGGCGAGCAAATACAAATCTGAATTCCTCGCCAACATGTCACACGAACTACGGACGCCACTAAACAGCGTGCTGATTCTTGCACAGAATTTGGCGGAAAACGCAGAAGGCAACCTCACCGAGCATCAAGTCAAGTCGGCGGAAGTCATTCAGAGCGGCGGGCGGGACTTGCTGAATCTGATCAACGACATTCTCGATCTGTCGAAAGTTGAAGCCGGGCGGTTAGACGTTCACTTCGAGAACATCTCTGTACAAAGAATGCTCGAAAACGTTCGATCACAATTTGTGCATATCGCTCAGAAAAAAGGCCTGCAGTTCGACGTAGCTATTGGTGATGGCGTGTCGGCAACGCTCGTCACTGATTCGCAGCGTTGCGAACAAGTCCTAAAGAACCTGCTGTCCAACGCATTTAAATTCACGGCCAACGGATCGGTCTGCTTGTCGATCGCCGCAGAAGCATCAGCTCGATCGAACGGTTCAGTTGCCCCTGCAAGCGTTGCGTTCACGGTCTCCGACACAGGGATTGGAATCCCCGTCGAAAAGCAGAACGCAATCTTCGATGCGTTCCAGCAGGCGGACGGTTCCATCAGTCGAAAGTACGGCGGAACGGGCTTGGGCTTAACGATCTCGCGAGAACTTGCAAAGCTGCTTGAAGGAAAATTGAGTTTCCAAAGCACGCCCGGGGAAGGCAGCTCGTTTACGCTAGTCTTGCCCCTAGCTCCAAAGTCGTCAAACGCTGCCAGTCCCCCAGAGACCAATGACGCCAACAATTCCACAATCCTCGATCCGGTAAGGAACAGCATCAACGGCCGAGGAAGACTTGCGTCTGCAAACAGTGTGGACGACCGTGACAGTACTCATCCCGGAGATCGCTCGATCGTGATTATCGAGGACGACTCCAACTTCGCCAGCCTGCTCGTCGACGAGTGTCGGGCACGCGGGTTCAAATGCCTCGTGGCCGGAACAGGGCGTGAAGGAATTCAGCTCGTCAGCCGGTTTCGCCCAGAGGCTGTCATTCTCGACCTGGGATTGCCAGATACCGACGGCGTTGAGGTTCTCGACCAGCTTAAACTCAATCTGGCAACGCGACACATTCCTGTTCACGTACTGTCTGGAATGGACGCGGAACGAGAAACGTCGCAGCGCGGGGCGATCGGTTATCTCCGCAAACCAGTTTCGGCGGAAGAGCTCGAGGATCTCCTGACCGACATTCAAAGTTTTCTGGACAAACGCGTCAAGCACATCTTGATCGTAGAGGATGACAACAGAAATCGAGCGGCGGTCGTGCAACTCCTAAGTCGGAAAGGAGTGGAAATCTCAGACGTCGCAACCGGCCAAGCGGCACTGGACCACATCGAATCTCACGCAGTTGATTGCATTGTCCTGGACCTTGGATTGCCCGATATGACGGGACAACAGTTTTTAGATCATCTCAGCAGCAAAGCCACGAATGACATTCCGGTGATCATTTATACGGGCAAAGAGCTTAGCAACAGCGAACACCGGCAATTGCGCGAGCACACCGACACCATTGTCGTCAAGGGCGCTGATTCACCTGAGCGGTTGATGGACGAAGTGTCGCTGTTCCTTCATAGCGTGGAACGCGATTTGTCGACGGAGCAGCGTCGAGTCATGCGGATGCTGCACGACACAGACCAGCTGCTTGCGAGCCGTAAAGTTCTGCTGGTGGACGACGATATGCGCAACCTATTCGCACTGTCGAGCGTTCTTCGCCACGCGGGCCTTGATGTCGTCAAAGCAGGAAACGGCCAGGAGGCGTTGGACCACTTGGACGCAGATGACGACATCGAGCTTGTGATCATGGACGTCATGATGCCGGTGATGAATGGCATTCAGGCGATCGAATTGATTCGGAACGACAGTCGGCTCGGCAATGTGCCGATCATCGCACTGACTGCTAAAGCCATGCCGGACGATCGCGTGCGATGCATGAACGCCGGAGCTACCGAATACTTGTCAAAGCCTGTGGACGTTGACAAGTTGCTAAATCTAATCAAGGTCTGGATTTCGGATAGCGAGAGTACGAGCCATTCACTTGAGCCAGTCGAGGCGTAACTGTGTTCGGCTTCAGTACAAACGCTGGTACAACTTCGTTGGCTGAGATGGACGACTGTCCAGATGAGCTGACGACACAGTCCGCGCCGGAACTCGCGAGCCATTTCTCGGGACCGCATGAGTCGCTGGAGCTGTCTCTAGTGTTGGACGCGGTGTTACGCCGGTACGGCTACGATTTCCGAAACTACTCGCAAGCTTCGTTGACTCGGCGAATCGAGTACTTCGCGCAGCGATACGGATTTGGCTGTATTTCAGAACTTATCTCCCATCTGATTCATGACGCTTCATTTTTCGCCGCGTTACTTGCCGAATTGTCGATTCCTGTGACGGAGTGTTTTCGCGATCCGCCATTCTTCAATGCTGTGTGCGAGCAAATTATCCCGAGACTGCGAACGTATCCGCTGATTAGGATTTGGCATGCAGGATGCGCGACCGGTGAAGAGGTCTATTCAATGGCGATCCTGTTCCACGAAACAGGGCTCCTGCGAAATTCGCTCATTTACGCGACGGATTTCAACAATCGAGCACTCGATGCCGCTCGCGCTGGCGTCTACACGATCGAGCAGCTGCAGAAAGGCGAAGCGAATTACGCCCAATCCAACGGAAAGCGTTCGTTGATGGATTACCTTGCGCCGACTAGCCAACAAGGCCTTTTTCGAGTGACTGACGAACTGCGGAAAAACATC
>JAGQPC010000799.1 GCA_020426925.1 Planctomycetales bacterium
ACACGTGAGACCAAATGCGATTGACAGTGGCACGCGCAAACTGTTCGTTGTTTTGTCGCGTCAACCATTCCGCCAATTCTTTTCGGCGTAATGTTGAGTCTGGTTTTTCGTCCAGCAAATCACCTTGAGGAAATCGAGGCGGCACGATCTCATCGGTATCCGGAATTTTTACGTCACCTCGTTTGTTGTCTCGAACTCGCATCACGGACGATACCGATTCCATTTTTCCTTCTGGCCGAGAGATCCTCGCGAAGAACGCAGCGTATCCCCAAAAGTCGTGTTGGGACCACCGATTATCGAACGGGTGATCGTGACACTGCGCGCATTCCATTCGAGTTCCAAGAAACGCTCGCGATGTTTGCGATGCAATTTCTTCCGCGTTCAGATTCAGCGCTGTATAAAAAAGTATCGGCCCCGAACTCGTGACTCGCCCTTCTGCTTGCAATAGCTCACGCACGACTTCGTCATACGGAGTATTGCTGGCGAACTTGGCGACCAGCCACTGTTCGAGTCCCACGGTACCACCGAATCGCGTAAGATCGACTCCGTCCGGGAGCAAGAAACGTCGCCAGACCGTTGCCAGATGCGTGGCGTGATCTCGATGATTGAGCAATTGCTCAATGAGTCGCTCACGCCGGTTTGGCTTCGTGTCGTCAGCGAAGTCGTACACTTCGCTGACGGACGGAATGCGGCCCGTGAGGTCGAGGTATACTCGCCTGACAAACTCGTCGTCGGTGGCGGGTGAAGCGGGCTGAATACCGTCACGCTTCCATTTGGCTGTGAGCAGTTCATCAATACGCTTCGCCATTTCGCCGGACGACGGTGCATCGGCATTTTCTTTCTTGGTTGTACCAGAGGAGCTATCAGCTAATCCGATCCTGGGCATTGAGATCAGCAGCGCCAGACCAATCGCGACGCGGAGTACTAGCGTGTTCAGTGGACCGATATCTACCTTCGTGCAGTCGGTCATCTAGAACCTCCCCTGGGACGATGCCCGCAAGTGATTGCGTCAATTTGCGGTGTCAAATACTCGAACGCCGCCAAGTCCGATTGTATCTCGTACGTTTAACGGCTTCAAAGTGTTTTTGGTGAACTGGTTAACGATGTCGTTGTTCGACCGGCCTTCAAAGCCGCGTTTTAGCCTCTCTCAGTCTGGGGAGAAGGCATCCCGCAGCGGCAGGTGAGGGCAGGGAGCACTTGGCAAAGTACCATTCGCTTCGCGGAACGTTTTATTGCCAGCGATTTTTACAACGAATTACACTGGAAAACGTCGGGTTTGGCAGAACTTGGAATCTAGCCGGGACTCTACTACCTGGAATAACGCGAGCAAGACACTCTTTCCGCCGCGGCTATTAAACGGTCTGGCAAGAAATCGGGAATTTACGGTTCGTCCAGCGCCGGCTAGAGATACCGCCACTCAGCGATAGGGCGCCGATTTCGCAGCAGCGGAATCGATTATCTTTCGATCCGCGCTTGGAGTTCCGCACATAGCCTTGATTGCGTTCTGCGGGCCAAGATCATCTGGAGCAGAAATGTGCTCGGCCCGAACTGTGCGGCCATTTCAGAGCGGCCGGGGCGTATCTGATCAGAACCACACAATCAGCGCGGCAGAGACTGGCGAACTCGACCAGAACGGTGGGCAGATGTTTGCAGAGCTGAAAACGCGTGGTCGGAGACGACCATAAAACTCTTCGGAACTGAAAGTCCTTGCACGAGAGTTGCTTAGGATTGACTGATTCTGCCGGCAAAGCGTTGTGTCGAGATGGTCGCGAGCAGACAGAGTATCGTCATTGTACCGTTCCAAACGATCCCGGCTCCAAATAAGAATTCGTCAGATAAGTCGAGCGAAGTGAGAATCAGATTGTCCGCTCCGGCAAACGTGAAAATGGCCAGCAGCAATGCGTTCGATGCGACGACGAACGTAAGCCAGAGTGCGAGCAATCGAACGCTCGTGCGGTGAGGCACAATGACCATGAACGCTGTGGCGGAAACCGTGAGCAGGACAATCAACAGTGACACGAAGACCCAGCGGTCAGCGTTTACGAATTCAAATTCAGTGTTAGAAACCAACTTCGCGATCGGGCCTAGTTCAGCGATCGCGACGATTGCTGCCCACCAGAAACAAGTTCGGATTGCGGTATCTAACGTTTCGTAAGAACTGCGTCGAAGGAACATGCCGCGAAGACCTATTGATTATCTTGCCAAACAGGGCCGTCGGGAAAACTGTAATCTTCGAGTGACGCTTCATGCATTTCAATGCTGTAACCCGGGGCTTCCGGAACGACGTAGGCGCCGTTGTCGATCTTGCAGGGGTATAAGAAATGTTCGTGCAAATGGTCGACGTATTCAGTGACTCGGTCGTCAATCGACTGGCTCACGGAAACCGCGTCGAAAATCGATAAGTGTTGGATGTGTTCGCACAATCCGACGCCGCCTCCGTGCGGACAAACGGGAACTCCAAACTTTTTCGCCATCAAGATAATCGCGAGCACTTCATTAACGCCTCCAACTCGACAACTATCGATCTGGCAGAATTGAATTGCGCTGGCTTGCAGAAACTGTTTGAACAGAATCCGGTTTTGGCACATCTCGCCTGACGCGACTCCGATCGGTGCGATTGCTTTCGAGATTGCAGCGTGTCCCAGAATGTCGTCGGGTGAAGTTGGTTCTTCGATCCACCACGGTTCGAATCGAGCGAGGTGGCCCATGTACTCGATCGCCTCAGCGACGTCCCACACTTGATTCGCGTCGGTCATCAGCGTCAGGTCTGGCCCAATCGCGTCACGCACCAACTGCAGCCGGTGGATGTCTTGCTCAAGATTGGCGCCGACTTTGACTTTGAAATGGGCCCAGCCGTTTTCGATTCCATCCGTACAAAGATGCTGGATCTTTTCGTCCGAATAGCCGAGCCACCCGGCGCTAGTTGTGTAGGCCGGCACACCCGTTTCACGGAGCCGCGCGATTCGTTCTGGTTTTGTCGGTTCAGCTGCCGCGAGAATCTCAATCGCTTGGTCTGGCGTGATTGCGTCGGTGATATAGCGGAAGTCGATGCACCGTACCAGTTCCTTCGGCGACATATCGGTCAACAGCTTCCAAAGCGGTTTGTGCTCTGTCTTTGCCCACAGGTCCCACACGGCATTTACGATCGCAGCGGTCGCTAAGTGGATGATGCCTTTGTCGGGCCCGAGCCAGCGAAGTTGACTGTCACTGGTAATTGTCCGCCAAAACTTTCCCATGTCCGCAGTTAATAATTCCAACGTCTGGCCGACGATGAACGCGCCGACTCGTTCAGCCGCCGCCGCGCATAGCTCGGTGCCTCGGCCCAGAGTAAACGCGATGCCGTTACCAGTGTGGTTGCCATTTGTGTGAATCGTGACATAGACGGCCGAGTAGTCTGGATCTGGGTTCATCGCGTCCGAACCGTGCCGCTCTCGAGATGTCGGAAACCGGATGTCGCGAACAGAAATTTCTTCGATTTTTACAGACATGCTCGATCGTCAATGTGAATGCGATGCTAGCGAAGCAACGAATAATGTTTTAGGAAGTCGGACGATAGTTTACGACACTTCGAATCGTAGATCGATCTGGCGCAAGAAGAGTAGACGTCGGCGCCGTGTGCGCACAAAAAAAGCCCCCGGAGGCTTCGGGTCCTAGGGGGGCGGAGGACACCATCACTTTCCGGGAGCGATTGGACGAACCTTTGTTCGCATGAGCTGCTTTGCAGCTCGTGTATTCCGAAGCGAAAGCGGCTTCCTTGCCTGTTTTTCGCCTCGTGGTCCGCAGAGTCACATGCGTGCTCCAGTGCAGACTCTTACATGTTTCGTGTCGTTTTGGATTAGCTTTCCAATCGACGAGGCGGGAGAATATGCCATTTGAAATTCAGCGTCAACATCGTTTTTGGTTCAATTTCAATTCGCGTTTGCTAGCACCAAATGCGTTTCCGACTGTGGTCAATCACCGACGCAACGATTACGCTGTTGACTTCCTTAAGAAGTGCGCCGGCTGGCGATTTGCATCCTTCCGAATCTCACTCTGGAGATGACCATGTGTCGAACGAAATCTGATCTTGTCCATTTGTTTTGTACTGTCATGATTGTTGCAGCGTGCGGTTGCAATCCGAACGCGTCGTCGACGCCTGACACTCAGTCTAGCGACACGACCGCAAGTGAATCCAACGGAGATCCAAGCAAAGTGCTCCGCCACGCCGTCTTTTTCAAATTCAACGAAACGTCGACCGATGAAGACATCCAAAATGTGGTTGACGCGTTTGCGTCATTGCCAACGAAGATTCCAGAAATCATCGGTTTTCAATATGGAACAAACAACAGTTCGGAAGGTTTTGATGACGGGTTCACGCATTGCTTCCTTTTGACGTTCAAGGACGAAGCGGGACGTGAAGTCTATTTGCCTCACGCCGACCACAAGGCGTTCGGTGATGTCCTTCGGCCGCACATGGCTGGCGTTTTTGTCATTGACTACTGGGGCAATGCGGGCGACAGTGAGATTGATCGAGAATTAAAGCACGCCGTATTCTTTAAGTTCACGGACGACACTCCTGCCGAAAAAGTGAAAGAGCTGGAAGACGCGTTTGCTGCATTGCCGTCAAAGATCCCGGCGATCAAAGACTTTGAGTGGGGCACGAACAACAGCCCCGAAAAACACGACGACGGTTTCACTCATTGCTTTATGGTGACGTTCGATTCGGAAGAGGGGCGAGAAGAGTATCTTCCACACGCTGAGCATCAAGCATTCGTCGAAGCGATAAAACCGTCGTTGGACAACGTGCGAGTGTTGGACTTTTGGGAAACCAAATAGTTTTTTTCGCCTTGCCGAGGTTGCGGGCCTAAAGAGCCGCTTAAAGAGCCCTTTTTGCGCTACAGGTCAGCTAGTAGTCCGACGCATCTTGGTTGTCGGGTAGCTCGTAGTGGACACGCTAAAGATCCCGTTCGCCAGGAAGATTAGCAAGCAACTTCCACTACCCGAAGATCAAGCTGACACAGAGTACTATTGCGTTTAGACGTTTGCCCAATCACGCGCTGATCGTTTTTGCAGACTGTTAGCTTCAGCGTCGCCAACGAATTCTTCTTTCTTTGGATCGACTGTTAGTTTGCGGCCCAACATCCACGAGAGCGCGGCTGCGTGACACGCGATGTGCGATCGTCGCATGACGTGGTGATTGGCTGCCGTCAGCTCGCGCGACTTAATGCAATCCAAGAAGTTTCTTGAGTGGGCCTCAACGTCCAACCCCGATTCCTTTTTCGGAAGCTTCGCAAGTTCAGCCTCATTCGAAGCGGGTTTCACGACTATTCCGCCGCTGTCACCAACTTCAACGGAGCCCTCGTCGCCAACGAATCGAACGGGACAGGTGCCTAGCTCCTGCACCCAACCAGGCCGCTGGCCAAACGGAGTCTCTAGAAAATGGACTATCAACTCCACGCCGTTTTCGTACATCGCCGTAACATTGTTGTCGTTCGCTTCGAATGAAATCGGCATTGTGTCGTCGGCTTTGTTTGCCCATTGGCAAAGGTCGATCGTGTGTGCTCCCCAGTCGAGCAGCCGAGCACCCGAATCGAAATCGTAATATCCTCGCCAACGACCGTTCACGTAAGCAGAGTTATACGGACGCCAAGGTGCCGGACCCAACCACATATTCCAATCGCAGACATCCGGGTCTGGAGTCGGCTCACCTGGCAGCCACTGCGTCTTGATTTCGGGAATGTAAACCGTGGCGTGCAACGTGTGGAGCTTTCCAAGTTTTCCTCGATGGGCTAAGTCGACAGCCTGCTGGAAGTTTGCCACACTTCGCCGCTGCGTTCCCGCTTGGAATACTCGTCCAGTCCGTTCGAACGTTTCAGAAATCTGTTTGCACAAATCGATCGTGATGCCGCAAGGCTTTTCGCTGTAGACGTCTTTTCCAGCGTCGGCCGCCAGCATCGATGCAGTCGCGTGCCAACGATCTCCGGTGGCAATCAGAACGGCGTCGATGTCTTTTCGATCTAGCACTTCGCGAAAGTCGCGATAAAGCTGGCAGTCATCGTTTCCATAGTGCGTATCGACTTGTTTTTTGCCTTCGTCACGGCGGCTCCTTTGAACGTCGGCGATTGCGACACACTGCACGTCCGAATGCGTCAACATTCCCTTCAGCACATACCGACATCGTGGTCCGATCCCAACGATACCCAAGGTGATGCGTTCACTTGGAGCCGTCGCACCATCGCGGCCAAGTGCAGACGCTGGAATAATGGACGGAGCTGAAATCGCAAGTGACGCGACCGCCATCGACTTTTTGAGGAACTGCCGACGTGACGCATTGAGATTTCGTATTTCTTCCATTTGAGTTCTCCCGGACATGGAGGCAGCAATCGATTCCGAGCTTTATACCATAGCTTGAGCAAGCGTTGGGCATGCTTCGACTAGAAGAAAGCAAAAACAGTTGCCGGCAGAGCACATTGCAACAAACGCCGTCTCTTGCATGCGTTTTTGTCGTTTGACCCAATGCCGCAGGCGAGGCGTTTGGGATCACACTGTGTTTGAACGCCTCGCCTGCGGCGTCATGTTAAACGATTCACACGGAAACTCCAAGCTTCTCACGAACACTTTACATACCTAGCCGTATCAGGTACCATACCTAGCAATACTATGGTAAAGGCTGGAGCGACACATGATTTCGAAAGAGCTAATCGCGGCATCCACAAAGCCGCTGTTGTTGGCGATCCTTTCGCAAGGAGAAGACTACGGCTATTCGATCATTCAACAAGTCCGCGAAATGTCGGACGAGCAGATCGAATGGACTGAGGGAATGCTCTACCCAGTGTTGCATCGGCTGGAGAAAGAAGGCTTGATCGCTTCGAAATGGAAAACATCCGAAGCGGGCCGAAAGCGCAAGTACTATCGTGTTAGCGCGAAAGGATCGAAAGCGCTGAAACGCGAACGAGAGCAATGGTTTGCAGTCCACTCGACACTTTCAAAACTTTGGGGAGCAAAATTATGCACAACATAAACGAACTCATTGCAGATTGGCGCACCCGGATGGCAAACAATGACACTTTTCGCGTAATGGACATCGATGAGCTTGAAGAACATCTGCGCGAGTCCGTCGACGAACTCGTCCAAACCGGCCTGGCACTCGACGAAGCGTTCGTTGTCGCGGAACGACGGCTTGGAAGCCCAAATGAATTGGGTACCGAGTATGCTAAGACCAACGGCAGTTACGTCTGGCACCATCGTGTTTTCTGGATGACAGCTGGGCACCTGGTTGCCACGGTAGCAGGAGTCTTGATAACCGTTGTTGCTCAACTGGCACAAACAGGCGGCATCGCAATCGGTATGAACATTACTGCTGCGGCAGTCGTTGGTCCAGCGGTAACAGTACTTTGTTGGAGCGGGGCGTTCTGGATACTTTGGTCAACCGCATGCGGACATCGCACATCCCTTCGTCGAATCGTTTCGGGATCTCAGCGCCTCGCATCGGTAACATTCGTCGTATTCACATTGCTGGCTGTGGCCTTCGCAAAGGTTATTTCGCTAGGATCAACAGCGTTCTTGGCCAACAACTACGGACGAGACACCTACGGAAGAGTCGCCATCGTTCAAACGTATTTTTCGCTTGCGTGGCTACCGCTGTTCATTGTAGCGTGCGCCACGGTTATGATTCTGGTTCGCCGAAACATGAACTCAGTCCAGCTCAACTGAGTAACGAACGCGGCCTGTAGGCAGATTTGCGGAAGCACGCCTACTCGCCGCAAGACAATAAAATGCCTGGAGCATTTTAAGCCCGTAGCACTTGCTGAATATAGGCATCCGAGCTGTCGCGTCACGATGTGATTCTCTTTAAACGCGTCGCGAACGTTAAAACTCTTGATTCCTTCGAATCACGCTCCGCTCACATTTGCGGCATTTGGTCGGCGATATTCTCAATTTGCGAGCAGAAACTCGTTTGTGAATGTCGGAGCTTTGAACTGAACTTACCGATTTGTTCCCTGGAGAATTCACAATTAATCGGATATTATTTCTACGTTCCGGAGACGGCTAATCTCAAAAAGGAAGTTGAAATATGAATTCAGTGCTCATCGCAGCGTCAGACGATCTTGTCACCATGATCATGATCGGCGGATTGCTATTTGCCGGCTTCATCGCCGTTGTGGCAATGATTGTGTTTGCTGTTTACGGCAAGCTTTGGTTTCAGGCGTGGATGTCGGGCGCTGACATTCGCTTGGCAAGCCTCGTTGGAATGTTTTTTCGTCAAGTGAATTCAAACGTCATTGTCACCGCAAAAGTGATGGCCGCGCAGGCAGGACTCAGCATCGACCGTCGAACGGGCATTTCGACGAATCGACTGGAAGCACACTACTTGGCCGGTGGCCACGTCATGGGAGTCATCAACGCGATCATCGCAGCTCAGCGAGCAGGCATCGATCTGGACTTCGACCGCGCCGCAGCGATTGACTTGGCCGGCCGAGATGTCCTGGACGCCGTGAAGACTAGCGTACACCCAAAAGTAATCGATTGCCCCGATCCGCAACGAAGCGGAAAATCGACGCTAAGTGCAATTGCCAAAAACGGAGTCGAGCTTCGCATTCGCGCTCGAGTCACCGTTCGCACGAATCTGGAACAGCTAATTGGTGGAGCGACCGAAGAAACGATTATTGCTCGCGTTGGGGAAGGTATCGTCAGTGCCATTGGTAGCGCGGAAAAGCACACG
>JAGQPC010000800.1 GCA_020426925.1 Planctomycetales bacterium
AATCCCGATTCCTCATGAGGACGAAAAAGTGCGTCGAGCATTCCATCCAGCGAAGCTTGGTGCATTGCGGGTTCGAGTTTCAACGTGTGATCTCCGGATCGGTTGGAAAAGTAGCGGTTACGCGGATTTGTATGGTACGGTTCCACTGGAAACTACGCGAGCGGACGCCGCTTCACGCGCGAATATCCCCTGATTTTGCAGAAAAAACGTACGTCACAAACTCCGTCTCGGCAACGGCCCGCACCGCTGTGCTTTTCGCTGATCTCGAACTGAGACATCCTTCGCAGGCTGAGCGGTCGCTGTCGCGTTTTTGCTCGTTCAACTCCGCACTGATGCAGAATCATTCAAGATTCAACCCCGTTTTTCCTATCAGCCCGTGTCGGGATCAGATTGAGACGGTCGCCGCAAGTGCTTTTGAAACAACCGGTTGCGAGAAATATGCGATTTATTTCGGCTCAATTTGAGAAGCGGAATAGGCGTTGCTTTATAGCGTGCTGTCGGAAGGCGAATGCTTTCCGACGCTGGCCCGAGGGTCTTTGATGTTTTTGTTGCCGTGATGGTTGCCTTGCCCCTGACTATCTAGCAGCCGACCGATGTCGGCACATCGAAGACCCTTTTTTTATGCGCTGTATGACGGAGCTCCAGCAGTTCCAGTCCGTCGCATCGTGGCATCGACCGGCCGGAAGCCCGTCGTACGGTCGAAGCTAAGGGCTCAGTCGGTGAATGTTGGCTAGTCGCGATACAGCCGCTTCGAAATGATTCTCATCAGGCGGTCGGCTTCTGGAAGTTTGAACGAGGTGTGCTTTTCGAACACTAGTTCGTTCAATGCCGTCACAAGAAATAATCTCGCTTGGATGTCGTGTGTCGATCGAGACACGACCCGGTTGTCGGCGAGTCTGGTTGCAAAGATGTCTCGCATGATGTCATAGTAATTTCGAGACGGGCGACTCAGTTTCAAAATTCGACACGTCCAATCGGGGACGTATTCGTAGAGCAACTTTGGACTCACGAGCGGATGTAAAATGATCACGTCGTGCGCCGTGTGTGCGACGTTGATTGCTTTGTTGCGGATTGCAGATTCGACTGTATCGTCGATTCTGTGCTCCCGTTCAAAAGCGACGAGGTCTCGCTCAAGCTCGAGCGTTGTGGCTTGAATGTCATGCCCCATCGGGAAAACCGACAGCACCATGTGTTGGCAGATCGCATGTCGCTCGCGTGGTGTTAGATCGGGTAGCTGATGCAGAGCGGCCATGTGCAAGTTGCTGGCGATGTACTTGAACAGTTGACGCTGCCGTTCGGTTTTATTGCCTGCAACGCGTGCTCGTCGATGAAGCGAATTCACGCGTGAAATGGCAGATCGCACATTTCCACTGTAATACGGGTACGAGTAAACCGCGTGCAGGTAAGCGTACGTTCCAGCAACGCGGCTCATTGGCCGAGTTTCAATCTTCTTTGTGTGGTTGACGCCCTCAACCAAATCAGGAATGCAGAGCGTGCGAAGTGCACTGGCGATATTCGCACTCGCGAAACGGACGAATGTCATGCGTCGTACCGCTTCTGAGATAATCAGGCGACTTTCTTCCCACAGCTCATGGCGTCGCGCCGGCGAGTGGTGTGCGTGCAGCGTCTCTTCCAGCAAACGGTCATCGCCTGGACTGCGACTTGGCTGCTCATTCAGTCTTGGCACGAATGGCAGAAAACTAGAAAGACTCGGCAAGAAAGATTTGTCGTACATGGCGCCGATCTACGGAAAGAAGGAGTGCGCGTCGTACTACCATTTTAATTGCCAGGCTCGCTATCCGATCGCAAACACAGATAATGCGACGGAATAGACCGCGTTTCGCAACAGACACTTTTGCCGTGAGACTGACCGGGGCGATAACGATTCTTGTCATTGAATGATGACCTGCGTCATTTAATCAGAAAAGACGTTAACCGCAACTGTTGAAAAACAGGCCGCGTCTTCGACAATCGGCGTTAAAATCGTAGGCACGGAACAAGCGGCGAGAAACTTCTTCAATGCCAGATGATTTGAAGCCGCGCTGTTCCGGCATTCATGGGCAATCGAAACCGCATGTGCCTGAACTGCGCGGCGTCGAGCGGAATCAGATTGCACGGCGAAATCGCCGCTCGTTCCGAGCCTGCGTGTTACGATGCAGGTGATCTGCCTGATGTAGGAATGGCGCTGATGAATCATTTGAAACTCATTTTCATCGCTATTGGCAATGCCTTACTGGTTGTTTGCATTACGTATTCGTCTGCGCTTGCGGAAACGGATCGGTTCGTTGAAGTGTTTGATGGCCGAGGACCATTCCCGGCAAATCATCCCGAAGCCCCGATTGGGTTCAACAATCCAGGGTGGATTTTGCGTGATGATACCGACGTGTCATTTGAGGAAGGAGGCTTGGAGTTCAACAAGGTTCCACGAGTCGTGCGAGATAACATCGAGAGTCTTCGTAGAGGTGTTGTAGGCCGTGGAAGTTTTAGACACTTTTTGGAAATCCGCGACCTGTCAATTCACACGTCTGAGGAAGGTGCAAGAGGTGTGTCGCAAGTATCCGTTTATCATTTTGTTAATTCGCAGACAAGTGAAGCTGTATTTTTGCGGGCTGCAGTGGGTTCGTTTGGTAATTTCTTTTTGGATTTAAACGTCAATGGCGAGTCTTTTACTGTTGTAGACGACCCCGCACTGAACCTGGGAACTGATGTTTCATTTGCCATTGAGTTCAATGAAATGAGCCGACAAGTCATATTCGAATACGATGACGATGTTTTGGATGAGTCTTCAGAACCGCTGTCATGGGTGTTTGCGTATGATGGAACGGTAGGAACTCATCAGAGCACGACTCTCGAGTTCCTGCTTGATGCCGAAGGTGTGGTACCTTATTGGTCGTTAACTAACCTCGACCGTGACCCGAACCTGGCCGACTTTGATTCGGATGGCGTGCTGACAGTTGCAGACATAGAGCAACTTGTCACTGGAATCACGAACGCCGATTTTGATTCGCGTTTCGACTTGGACTTTAACAATCGGCTGAACGATTCCGACTTAGAGGAATTCGTTCGCGAGTACGCAGGCACGTATTACGGCGATGCGAATTTGGATGGCCGCTTCGATAGCCAAGACTTTGTACAAGCTTTCCAGTTCGCAGAATACGAAGACCGTGTGCCCGGCAATTCGACTTGGCGTTCGGGCGACTGGAATCTTGACAGTGAGTTTGATACTCGAGACCTCGTTTTGGCCTTTCAAGACGGCGGCTACGAAAAAGGGCCACGCGTAGGAGCAGCGGTGCCCGAACCAAACACGGTTTTCGGCGTGTTGCTTGGGGTTTGCGCACTGGCAATCTGGCGAAATAGATAGATACGTAGGCACGGAACAAGCGGCGAGAAACTTTTGCAACACCAGTCGACTTGACGCCGCGCAGTTCCGGCATTCGCGGGAAATCGAAACGCATTTGCCGGAACTGCGCGGCGTCGAGCGAATTACAATGGCAGCGCGATTGTGCCGCTCGTTCCGAGCCTACTTTACTCGCGGCGTTGAATTAGAGTGCCGTCTTCGACTCGGTCGCTTGGGTGGACGATGACGGTGTCGTTTTCTGATAGACCGGAGACCACTTCGGCGGCTTGATCATTGCGGTGGCCGATTTCTACCGAAACGATTTTGGCATGATCGCCGCTGGCGACGAAGACAGCCCAATCTCGATTGGCGTCACGGAACAGTGCACTTGTGGGAACTCGCAACACTGCGCTACTTTCCCAGGTGACGATTCGTCCTTCGACGCGGAACCCGTCGCCAAGCGTTGGCCGAGCATTCGGTGGATCGACGATGTCGACGATTATCCATACTCGTTGTTCTTCGACGCCCAATGCAGAGATCTTCGTGAATGCTGCCGGTTCCACGAGCTGGACTTTACCTTCCAGTTCGTGTTCTCCTCCCCAGTGCTGAATTCGAACGCGATTGCCAGGACTAATCTGCACGGCGTCGGACGACAGCACGTCGATTTCGATTTCGAGATCTTGGGCGTCGCCGAGTTCCAACAGCGGCGTGCCCGCAGAGACGATCGCGGTGCTTTCTTGCAGGACACGTAGCACTCGCCCGTTGATTGGCGAACGCACTCGAAAGTTCCATGATTCGTCGCCAATCGTGCTCGATTCTGGATCTGTGCGAAGCGCGGCAGCTTCGGCCTGCTGCAGTTCGTACTGCGCGATTTCCACGGCTAAACGCGCTGAGCGGTATTCTTCCGACCGTAATTTGAATCGCATTTCGGCCGCATCCAGCTCATCTTGAGAAAGTGCCTTCGACGACGCGAGTTCTCGTTTGCGAGCCAGATCGGTTTCAGCGAAATCGAGCGAGGCGCGAGCCTGTTCCAGTTGAGGTTCTGCTCGCTTCAGTGAAACCGCTGCAGCGCTGACGCGAGCCTTAATTTGTGCAAGAGCCCTGGCGTCGAGCAATTCTGGATCGGCGGGTTCAATCGTGGCCAGCAGGGTTTCGCCGGCAACCGCTTCGTCACCAGGTTCCAATTCGATTCGCTGCAGTCTGCCAGCTAACGGCGCCGAAACGATGTACTTTTCGCGAATTCGAGTTTTCCCGTCCTCGTCGACTGTCACTTCCATCGGGCCGACAGACACAAGTTCAACGTCGACGTCGACCGGTTGCGGCTTGAATCCATACGCAATCGCTCCGACGACAGACGCGAAAATCAAAAAGTAAATGATGCGCCTCGCAAGTTGTCTCATGCGGGCTACTCCTTCGTTTTTAAAACTGCAACAAGATCCAGTTTGTTCAACTGTCTACGAACGCTCAATCCAGACACGACCGTGGCTATGACAACGACAGCGGACGCAAACGCGTAGGTGGCTGGATTGATGACCAAAGGGATTCGGTAAACTTCCGTGTCCAATCCGGCCGTCATCCGCAACGCGAACAGATAACCGAGAATCATTCCCAGAGGGATGCCGCACGCTGTGAGCGTTCCCAGTTCGCCGAGCAGTATTCCGCTGATTTCACCTCGTGTAAAACCGATTACGCGGAGCGTCGCAAGTTCGCGACTACGCTCGGAAAGCGAAATTCGAGCGTTGTTGTAAACGACGCCGAAAGCAATGATGCACGCAAACATGATATTGAACGCTCGCATCGTTAAAAGGTTCTCCGCGACGGTATCCTGAAACGAACGAAGTAGCGCCTTCTTCACTCCCACTGACGCAACTTTCGGAGTATCTTTGAGCACGCGGTAGAGTTCGTCCGCGTGGTTGTCGTCGATATCTAGAAAAACTCCGGAAAGAGATCGGTCCTCTCGCATGACTTTCCAAACCGCATCGATGTTCATGTACGCGTTCGTTCCGCCAAATTCGGTTACTTGAGCCGTCACAGGAATCTCGCGAACCGGGCGATCACCTTCCAAAACTTCGACCGTTATTTGATCGTCGTGCTGAACATCAAGCAGTTCCGCCAACTTCGTAGAAAGCATCAAGCCATCTGGAGGAATGTCGACTCGTCGTTCTTTGTCATCAATCAAGCGAAACAGTTCGTTGTCTGACGGCAGGCCCATGATCCCGACGCGTCGCTCGCGAGGACCGGCTTTCATTTTCGTGGCGATGGCTCGATAGGGTTCGCACGATAGCACGCCCGGCAATTGGCCAATCTCGTGAATAGCTTCGTTCGAAACGGGCTCCACAAAAGCGACGTTCATGTCATAGCGCTGAGCCAAACTGAACTGAAACATGATGATGTAGTCGAGCGAATCGGTCATGAAGCTGCCGAGGATCAACACAGCTACGGCAATCGCGATGCCAAGGCTGGAAAGAAAGGCTTTGATCGGCTGCCGTTCGAGATTTCGAAAGACCATTCGCGCCGATGGAGAAGCGAGCTTGCCCAGGCCGGTTCGCTCGAGCAACGTCGGTCGATATCGCGCCGGAGGCTCGGGTCGCATCGCCTCCGCTGGCGGTAAGCGAATCGCTGCACGGACTGCCGCCAGTGTTCCAATCACGGCAGCCAGCGAACTGACGATGCCGGCGATCACAAGCACGCGAAAGTCTAGAACGAACTCGAAAATCGGAAACTTGTAGAATCGTGTGTACATGATCGTTAGGTTGCGACCAAGATACGCTCCGCCGAGTGTCCCGATGATCATGCCGACGATGGTGATCAGCAGCACGAACTTCAAATAGTGCCAACCGACTTCGTATCGGTTGTATCCGAACGCCTTGAGGGCCGCGATCTGTTCTCGCTGGATTCGAATGATGCGACTGAGTACGACGTTCAGCAAAAACGCAGCGACTGAAAAAAAGATGGTCGGCGCGATCACGCCCATACTGCGAAGCTGCGCCATTTCATCGCTTAAGTAGCGATTCGACAGTTGCTCGTCTCGCCCGAACGCTCCGATTCCGCCGTACGGCTCCGTCAAATCGTCGATGCGTTTTAGGACTTCTTTTTCGTTGGCACCGCGAAGCAAAGTAGCCACCAAATCATTGAATGCTCCGTCCATATCAAACGCAGCTGCCAGTTGCTCTTGATGCATCCAGAAGATGCCAAAGCGTTTTTCGTCCGGCAGCAATTCACCCTCGCGGATCTGCAACACGTATTCGGGAGACAGCGCAATTCCGACGATCCGCAGTGACTGTTTGCGCCCGTTCAGCACCGCCTCGACCGAATCACCGGGCTTCAGTTTGTGCACATTCGCAAACGCTTCGCTCACCAGGACTTCCGAATCTCCGCCGGGTTCGACATATCGACCGAACCGTAGGAAGATCTTGTTGAGTCCCTGTTCCGGACGGAGCGGAAGTGAGATTAAGCGTCCGACCGCCGGTTCCGGCAAATCCTCGATATCAAGCGTGACCTCGCGGACAACTCGGGTTTGAAGTTGAGCGATTCCATCGATTTCAGCAATGCGTTTCGCAAGCGATTCGGGGGCTCGCTTCATTCGAGCAAAGACGTGCGAAAAGCGATATTGCTGGTAATAGCGTTCGCGTGTGCGGCGAAGCGATTCTAGCGTGCTTAGCGACATGATCAGCATCGCGACGCCGCTGGCGATAACCAATGCGATGGCTAACGATTGCGCCTTGGTTTGAAGAATATCGCGCAGCAGTTTGCGGTTGATCGCTCTCACCAAACCAACTCCTTGGCGGACTTACGATGATCGCGCTGCTGCACGGAAGCGATTCGTCCGTCGGTCAGTGAGATGACACGGTTTGCCATTTCTGAAATTGCCGCGTTGTGCGTGATCACGGCCGTCGTTGTTCCCAATTCTCGATTAATGCGATCAATGACTTCCAGGACAACGATGCCAGTTTTGATGTCGAGGGCACCGGTGGGCTCATCACAAAGAAGAACGCTCGGGCGCTTCGCGATGGCACGAGCGATCGCAACTCGTTGTTGCTCGCCGCCGGACATTTGTGCGGGGAAGTGATCCATTCGATCCGCAAGACCAACTAACGACAACGCCTCGCTGGGCTTCATGGGATCTTTCGCGATGTCGGTAATCAGTGCGACGTTTTCGCGAGCCGTCAAACTGGGAATCAAGTTGTAAAACTGAAAGACAAAGCCCACATTGTCTCGGCGAAATCGCGTGAGCGCCAAGTCGTCGTACTCGGTCAGCTCTTG
>JAGQPC010000801.1 GCA_020426925.1 Planctomycetales bacterium
TTTCCCGCTAACCACAGACGGTTATCACACCGACGTCGACAAGACTCGCGAACTGATCCATGCAGTGAAGCCGAAACTCTTGATCTTCGGCAAGAGCATGTTTCTGTTTCGTGAACCGCTCGAAGAAGTCGCCGACCTCTGCCGGAAATACGGAATCGTGGTGCTGTTCGACGCCGCGCACGTGCTCGGCCTGATTGCCGGAAAGCAGTTTCAAGATCCGCTCAACGAAGGAGCGGATATCATGACGGGCAGCACGCACAAAACGTTTTTTGGTTCTCAGCGAGGATTGGTCGTCAGCAATATGAACGATCAAGAATGGAAGAAGATTGATCAAGGAGCGTTCCCAGGATCGTCATCGAATCACCATCTAGACACGCTCGTTCCGCTTGCCATCGCGACTTACGAAATGATGGAATTCGGAGAAGCGTATTCAGCGAAGGTAATCGAAAATGCGAGATCGCTCGCCGCATCAATGGATTCGCTCGGCTTCGACGTACAAGGTCGAGAGTTCGGATACACCGAAACACACCAGGTCGTTGTTGACGTTCGCAAGAACGGCGGCGGAGACGAGGTGGCTCGAATTCTTCAAGACAACGGCATCATCCTGAACATGAATCTTTTGCCGTTCGAACCGAATCGAAACGTCAGCAACCCAGCCGGCATTCGCATTGGAACTCAAGAAATGACGCGATTCGGCATGGGGACCGACGAAATGAAGCGGATCGCGGAGCTCATCAAAAAGTGCCTGATCGATGGCCTTCCTATTGACGAAGAAGTACGCGAATTCCGGTCTCAATACCAAGCCGTAAAGTACTCGTTCGACAAGCCCGGTTCCAGCGGCTAGCTGATTCCTTAAGTCGGCGTAGGTTGTGAGCCCGCGTTCGGCTTCCGTAAGCAGCCTAATTCTCATTGGGTGATGATCTGTAACTGGTCGAGTGGTAAATCATTCATCCATGCAGACTTCAACAATTTCCCAGCTTCGAAGCGTTACGAAGTATCCTCGAATTTCTGGAGCACCCACGTGACAGCTCGCCAGTCGCGTCGACTATCAATAAGATGTAAGCAGACACAAACGACGATGCGTTAGTTCGGTTAGGCTATGCCAGTAATCAATATCGACAACATTGAAGACCCGCGTTTGGATGTGTATCGCAGTCTGAAGCTGACCAATCGTACTCGGCGCGAGAAATTGTTTGTCGTTGAAGGCGCGACCGTAACGCATCGACTCTTGGCGAGCGATTATTCCGTTCAGTCGCTGGTCGTTATCGAAAGTCGACTCCATGAAGTTGTTGACGCTGTCCATGAATCGATCGATCTGTTTGTGCTGTCGAAAGCACAAGTGTCGCAGTTGGTCGGCTTTAAGTTTCACTTGGGTGTGCTGGCGGCCGCGCAGCGTCGAGCGACCAAATCACTTGCCGAAGTCTTGCCGGAAACAGGATCGAGTCTCGTTTTGTTTGGAGACCACATTACTGATCAACAAAACGTTGGCATGATGATTCGAGTCGCATCGGCGTTTGGAGCGGATGCCGTCGTGTTTGGCCCTGGTTCAGCAGACCCATTTTCTCGCCGAGTGACTCGCGTGTCCATGGGAAACGGATTCTTTATTCCTGTTGTAGCGTCGGTGGATGCGATTGAATCGATTCGTCAGTTGCAAAATCTGAAATACGCGACCGCGGCTACGGTGTTAGAGAAAACAGCCGTGGAAATCAGTGATCACCAATTTGCCGACAGGACGGCGATCGTCGTTGGCAACGAAACTCACGGAATAAGCCCAGACATTCTTGAGGCATGCGATCAGAGATTGACCATTTCGATGCTGAACGGAACGGACTCAGTCAACGTCGCGATTGCGACCGGAATTTTTGCACACGCGTATCGATCGCGAAAGTAAGCGAAGTGGCCGCCGACAAATGTCAACGGCCCCTTCTGCATCATGGGTAGCCTCTTGCTCTTCCACTGACCAGGTGGTCTCAACGTGCCGAGGAACTACGCTGGCATTGGTTCCTCTGTGTCGGACAATTCGCCTTCTGACGGTTCACTGTCATCCGGTTTTTTGCCGCGAGGAACGTCCCCTGGACGGCCATGTTCGCCGTTAGCATTTTCGTTTCGCGGTGGATTTACGGGCGGAGTGGTTTCTGGCTTTCCGTCGGCAGGCGGAGCCTCGTCGAGTGGCGTTCCGTCAGGAAGCACGTCGTCCGGACGACCGTTTTCGTCTTCGGTGTCGCCCGTCTCATCTGACGTGTCGTCGCCTTCATCTGTTGGTTCTTCCATGCCGAGAGGCCCGTCAGCACCGTCAGTTGGGCGACCGTGTTCACCATCAGCGTTTTCGTCCGCTGGCGGATCTACAGGTGGAGTATCATCAGGCATTCCGTCGGTAGGTGGAGCTTCGTCGACTGGTGTGTCGTCGGGGATCGCATCGTCCGGACGGCCATCGTCGCCTTCGCCTCCGGCATCACCATCGCCGGGATCGACGTCGGCAGAATCTTCGTGGTCACCATCGTCAGAGTTGTCCGTCTCTCCATCTTCAGACTCACCAGCACCGTCGTCGTCGCCGTCGTCTGAATCACCCATCTCGCCATCGTCATCAGCCGGTTTGTCGGCGTCGTCACCCTCGTCATCCTCGGACGGTTCGTCGTCGTGATCGCCATCATCGATTACGTCATCGTCTTCGTCGACTGGATCGTCGTCGGAATCGCCTTTGTCCTTATTCTTGCCATTGTTGGAGTTGTCCTTGCCTGCATTTGCATTGCCGTTTGGAAGATCGTCAGGACGGCCACCGCGATTATCGCCATCGTTGTCGGGCGATTCAGAATCGTCGTCCATGTCCGAATCGTCAGTCGTGTCTGAATCGTCGCCTGTGTCAGCGTCATCGTTTTTGGGACCACGCGGAACGTCGTCACGGTGGTGTGCCGAATGCTCGTTCGACACGATTCCAGCTCGATACTTACCAACGACAAAAGCCGCCGTCAGATCGCCAGTGTCGAAAAAGCCATCAAGATTCCAATCACCTTCTGCCCAAGTCGCAGCTTCACCAGACCGGTATTTGCCGGCTTGGAAAACCATCACGATGTCCGACTCGTCGAACGCGCCATCCAAATTTGAATCGCCTGGGATTGGTGGGGGTTCGACCATTCCTGACGCGTCGAGCATTGCTCGGTTTTCCATTTGTTCGATTCGGAGTCTACGTTTCATGTTGCTGCCTCGTTGGGGATAAATCTCAGTGTTCGTTTGGGATCATGGACCGCCGAAATGTAGAGAGAATTCCTGGTATCTCGACCGCCAAAAAAGTTGGAAAAACTTTCCGAATCGGACGGCCGGGCCCAAGTTTCCGCTAAAACTCCCCGGATTCTTGCTGGAAATCGAGAATTCAGTTTATGCTGGAGTTTGCGTTTCTAATCATCGCCAAATGAGATTTTTGGCGGTTCAGGTTTGGCTTTGGAGCTCTCGTTGTAGCGAGATCACGTTGCGTGCAAGAAGACTGTTCAGATTCACCGAACGAAGCGGCCGACGATCGCAATCTGCTGGAGCAATATCGCGATGGCAAGATCGACGCGGCGACGGAGCTGTATCTGCGGTACGCCAATCGTTTACAAGCGTTAACAGATCGGCAAACTTCCAAAGCGTTCGCGTCGCGGTTTGATCCCGAGGATGTCGTGCAGTCAGTGTTTCGAACGTTCTTCCGAAGGGTCTCGGATGGAATGTACGACGTTCCGCCGGGCGAAGAACTGTGGAACCTGCTGCTCGTGCTGGCACTCAACAAGATTCGCACGTTAGGTAAACATCATCGAGCTCAGAAACGAGATGTCAGCGCAACGGTTGAGATCAATGATAACGATTCGACAAAGAACTACGATGACAACTCTTACCGAGCACTGAAGATGGCGATCGATGAAATGCTCGGTGACATGACCGATTACAAACGAGCGATCATCGAACTTCGCATCCAAGGAAATCA
>JAGQPC010000802.1 GCA_020426925.1 Planctomycetales bacterium
ACGCGGAAATCTCAATTACCAATAACCGAATCGGAGTGAGTCGTTCGGTAGCCAGCGCAATCAGCAACGGGGGACACGGCATTCGCGTTGAAAACGGCAGAAGCAATACAATTGGAAGTGGAAATGCCGGCAACGTGGTGTCAGGGAATTTGCGGGCTGGCATTTCCCTCGAAGGTTTAACATCTCAGACGACAATCGAAGGAAATATCATCGGAACCGACAGTTCTGGATTAACAGATCTGGGAAACGGGAGTGACGGTATCGCTGTATTGGGCACGTCTTCAGAAAACATAATTGGCAAGCCTGAGGCTAACTCAGGTAACTTGATTGCATTTAACGCTGGGGCGGGCATCCGCATCGACTCGGAACAGACAGCATCCGCCGTCAGCACTTTCGACACATCCACAGAGCGGTGGACCGCGACAGACGATGTGCTCAAACGTGGCGGCGATATCCGAGTCTTCCATGGGGAAGACTTTGGTAATCCCGGTGGCGGTTTGTATACACGAAACCCATCAAACAGTAACACGAATTTCTGGCGTGCGCCATCTAAGTTTCTTGGCAATCGATCTGCCAGCTATGGTGGAACAATCACATACGACGTTCAGCAAACTCTCGTTGACGCGAACAACCTCGAGCCGCACATTATCCTCGTAAGTGGAGACAGAAGGCTTTATTACGTAACCCGGGAATTGCCTAGGCCAAATCTCTGGCACACCTACGAGATACCGATCACGGCCAGCGCCGGATGGACCGATGCCTTTCCACAGCAAGGCAACCGGCCAAGTGAAGACGAAATGCGCGAAGTCCTTGCACATCTAACTGACTTATATGTACGTGCCGAATACGCACACGTTAGTCGCGCAGACGAAGGGTTTATGGATAACTTTGCAATGACAGGAGTCGGCGATCTTGTCGAAGCGGACAACACTCGAAACTCCATTCGTGGAAACTCCATTCATTCAAATGGCGGCCTTGGAATCGATTTGGGGCGCGATGGTCCAGAAGACAACGATGCGTTCGACAGCGACGTTGGACCGAACAATCTTTTGAATGGTCCAATCTTGACGTCTGCCGTAACGATCGGCAAATCAACTTCGGTAGCAGGGCGGCTTGTTGGCGCGGCGAGCACAGCATACACGATAGACATCTACATAAACGATATGTGTGATCCGACTGGCTTTGGTGAAGGCAGCGTATTTGTTGGCACCGATGTTGTATTTATTGACGATGATGGGCAGAGCGAGTTCAACATTACAGCTAATTCAGCGATCGCGCCGGGCATGCAAGTTGTTGCATCGCTCACCGACGCACATGGCAACACTTCTGAATTCTCGAATTGTGTAGCCGCTACCGGAAGACTTGCCGGTGATATCGACGGAAATTCAATATTGGACGTCATGGATCTGGACGCCATAACAGCGGCTGTGCTCGCAGGAATTCAGCAAAGCCAATACGATGTTAATTCCGATGGCGTAGTTGACAACAAAGACCGCGAGCATTGGATTGAAGATCTGTTCGGCACTTCGTTTGGCGACGCCAATCTCGATGGCGTATTTGACTCGGCTGACTTTGTACTGATCTTCACTGCTGGTGAGTATGAAGACAACATCGATTCAGTGCCATCGACAGGGCGAAATTCGACGTGGGCTGAAGGTGATTGGGATGGCGATGGTGAGTTTACTACGAGCGATTTCGTTGTCGCATTGCAGACTGGGAAGTACGTTGCGGCATCCCGGTCTCGCCTGGGCGACATCGTTTTTGCAACGAGTGGCGGGAACGGGGACGGCTAGACATCTACCAAGAGTGTCATGCAGACAGGTAACGTTCCGCAGGTGTCTTCGATTCGGTCTTCCGCTCTTTCACCATGAAGCAGATTCCAATCAGTAGTCCGCCTGCGCACCAGATTGGAATCAAACTCGGTTCGGGAACGGACGAAAACTCTATTCGCCAAACTCGGCTGAAGTCTTGTTCGGCGATGTACATGTCACCGTTGCTCGGATCGAACGCCATTCCTGACGCTTGGCCAAAACCAGTTGCCAAGACAGAAAAAGTGCCATCTGGTGCCACGCGAACAACACGACTGTTTGGAGATGGTCGGTCTTCAGTGATGTACAAGTAACCATCGGGGCCAATCCGGACGTTATCGGGCGCCGTCAACGATACGCTGGTCGGGTCGCCGACAACCGACACGTTCGCCGAACTATCGATTCTAAGGACTCGATTATTACTAGTCTCCGCAACGTAAACAGTGTCAACCGTATCGCCTGCAAACCGGCCCAAGGCCACTCCTTCGGGGCGAGCCAAACCGGTTACGATTTCGGACGTCGTGCCGTCTGCCAAAACTTTCAACAGTCGACCGGGATTCCCATCTTCAGCAACGATCATGTCACCCGAGTCGCCGAATCCATTGGTCGTATTCAAAACGACCAGACCTTCCGGATTGTCAATGGACAAGCTGGTCGTCAGCGACGTAAGTGAAGTCGTCGCCGGATCCGGAGTCGAACCGATATAGCCAATTTGGACGTCGTAGATTCGATTCGTCGTGGAGGCTGGCGTAACTTCGCTGGAAACAAACAGATGTCCTGAAAGAGCGAACGACAACTGGTCTGCTCGACTAATACCAGTCACCATGGACGTGACATTGCCGGTGGATTTGTCGATCCAAACTACGCCGCCACTCGTATCACTGACTTCCAGCGTCCCAAACAAGTTTCCAAACTGATCGAATGCTAAGCCATCAATCAGCCCCAAGTGCACCTGCTGATCTGGCGGAGTCACAAGTGAGATACTGCCGACCGACGGATCGCTCAACACGATACTGGCAGGTGCAGGAACTGCCGCCAACGCAGCCAGCAGAATCGAACGAACAAGTTGCCGCATCATGAATTGCCTAACGATTCGTTAAACTTGGGGTCAGTCGTAGTATAATCCAGATCGCCAGACAAACGAACGCTGGCGGCAGATATTGAGAGGAATCCAGAGTGAATTGGACGAGTTTGGCCAGTCAACGTTGAATTGAATTCGATGTTTTTGCGCGTGATTAGAAGCTCGCACCGCATCAGACTTTTCTTGTCTTCCACGCTCCTTTGCGAAAAAGCACAACTGCGACGATGGCGACGAGTGAAAATGCGATCGTCATGGCGAGCCATACTCCGATGGGGCCAATTCCAAATGGAACTGCGAGCAACCAAGCGGCTGGCAGTTCAAACGCCCAAAAACATCCGATGTTGATCCATGTTGGCGTCCATGGATCGCCCGCGCCGTTGAATGCGGACGTGAGCACCATGCCGTACGCGTAAAAGAAGAATCCCGCTGAGACGATCCGAAGTGAAGTTGTCGCGAACTTTTGAGTGACGTCATCGCCGCCAAACGCGCCCGTGATCCATGGCGCAAAGACGACGAACACCGTGCCCAGTGCTCCGAGAAAAACGAGGTTCAGTTTGCACGCGATCCACGCAGCACGCTCGGCTCGGTCCGGCAAGTTTGCTCCTAGGGCTTGCCCAACGAGTGTTGCAGCCGCGTTGGAAAGTCCCCAGGACGGAAGAATGCCAAACAACACGATGCGGATGCCGATTGTGTGTCCAGCAACGGCTTCGCTACCGAAGGAAGCAAGAATCCGGATCACGGCAATCCAGCTCGCCATTCCGACAAATGCCTGGAACATACCCGCGGCAGAAAGCCGAATCAGCGTCCACATAACCGCAAAGTCAATTCGCAAGTGTGACGGCTTTACGTGGATTCGCCCACTGGATCCAAAAAGCACCCAAAGCTGAAGAGCCACTGCCGTTCCGCGTCCGATCGTCGTCGCGACTGCAGCGCCAGTTACTCCCAATTCCGGAAACGGACCCCAGCCGAAAATCAGGCATGGGTCTAAAACGATGTTGATTCCATTGGCGACCCACAGGACTCGCATCGCGATCGTGGCATCGCCGGCGCCGCGAAATGCCGCGTTCAGCAAGAACAGCAAAAGAATCACAACGTTGAAACCCAACATGACTTTGGTATAGCCGCTGCCGGTTTCGATCACGCTGGATTCGGCCCCCATGATTCGCAGCAGCGATTCCGCTTGAAATGCAACAAACAGACCGATCGGAATCGAAATCGCAGTTCCCAGCACAAACGCTTGGCCCGCGCAGTGCCCTGCTTCCTCATCGTTGCCCTCACCAATCCGCCTGGCAACGAGCGCGGTTACTCCGATGCTGAGTCCAATCGCAATCGTAAACACGACGGTCACGACTGACTCGGTGATACCAACCGCAGCAACCGCGTCGGCGCCCAGCTGAGACACAAAGAAAATGTCGACCAGCGCGAAGACCGATTCCATGACCATTTCAAGAACCATCGGAACAGCCATCAAGATGACGGCCGATCGCAGAGGCGCGGTCGTTAGATTGACTTGGTCACCGCGGAGTGCCATCCAGATAGTGGCGAGCAACGATTCAGGAGCTTCAACGAACTTGTGACCTTTGCCTGCAGGTTCAGCATGGCCGTTCAATTCGTGAGGTTCATCCATTACATGACTCAGACTTCAAACGGTCCGTGAAAAATCAACTTCCAGGCGATTGTCGGCTGCGAGCATAGTCTGGGTGAGATCGGCTCGCAACGTACCGTAGACAGGGCGCCTCGACGGAGGTTCGCGAGCCGTTTAGCAAAACTCGACAGCGTTAAGAACTGGCAGGCTATCACCCGTGCAGGGTCCGGGGATTCACCAAAAGCTTGACTTGTTCGGTGGAGATATCTAAAATGCGGGAATGATTTCGGGGTGGTTCTCGCATGGACAAAAACAGGAGGGCGATTTCATGCTTCATGCTTCATGCTTCATGC
>JAGQPC010000803.1 GCA_020426925.1 Planctomycetales bacterium
CGATAATTTGCGTCATGACTTTGCGATTTTGATGACCGATTTTGACGTGCAACAACTCCACTTGCCCATCAACATGATGGATAACAATCGCAGAGGTTCCACGGTTATCGTGGATGGGCAGGAGGTCTTTTACGACGTTGGAACTCGCATGCGAGGAAGCATGTTTACTCGTCAAGGTCGCGACCGCACTGGATATAATCTTGCGTTCCATCCGGACAAAATGTTCCGCGGCGTGCATCAATCCGTGGCTCTTGACCAAAACGGAATAAACGAGATCTTCGTCAAGTTTTCGTCGCTCCAGTCGGGCAGCTTGGGGGGAACCTACGATGATGTGCTCAACGTCCAAACGCCTTCGGGCGCGGGCGGAGGTCCGATATTGGCGTACCTTTCTCGCCACACAGAAATGTTCCAGCGCGAGCAATTCGAAAATGGCGAAGAAGGAACGCTCTTCAAATTCGAAGGAATTCGAGTTCTAACCTCAACGAGCGACGGCAGAGACCCGGAAAGCTTAAAGCTGTACCAACCGATTGGTTGGGTCCCAGCTTTCGACATTCAAGACTTGGGAGACGACAAAGAGCTTTACCGATGGCCGTTCTTGATCAACAGGAATCGCGCCAAGGACGACTACGAACCAATCATCCAAATGGCGAAGGCCTTCAGCCTGCAAGGAGACGAACTTGAGGAGCGCGTCGGTGAGCTGTTGGACATGGATGTCTGGGCGCATACGTTTGGTCTCATGTCGCTGCTCGGAATTGGCGACGCGTACTCGCAAGGGAATCCCCACAACTTGAACATGTACGTTCGTCCTTCCGACGGCAAGGTGCTTGCGTTTCCTTGGGATTGGGATTTCGTCTATTCGCAGGCCCCGACCGCTCCGCTGCACGGAACAAAGAACATCGGACGGATTCTAAGCATTCCGCGCTACGAGCGGCTGCAGATGGGCCACATGAACGAAATCATTAAGTCGACGCTAAACGCCGATTACATGTCTCGATGGACAGAGCATTACGGCACACTGATTGGCTCCAGTTTGGTGGGAGTTCAACGGTCAATGGAAGCTCGGTCCGCCAATATTCTGTCGCGATTGCCTGAACCGATTCCGTTTCAAACGAGCGTGAACCCGCCAATAGTAACGACAGATATCTTCACGACCGTCGATTCCGATGCTTCCTACTTCTTGCCCACGGCGGAAAACGGCGCCGCGGACCTGGGTACTCGCTGGACGGGCCTCGATTTTGTTGAAGACGAAAACTGGAGCTCTGGAAAAGCTGCGATCGGCTTCTCGTCTGGTGCGTTCGACGACTATATCAAGACGTCGATTCCGGAAATGCGAAACGTCTCAGCCGGCGCGTACATTCGTATTCCGTTTGAGCTGCCGGCTATCATTCCGTCATTGGATACCTTGAAGCTGGAACTCAATTATGACGATGGGTTTGTCGCGTATTTGAACGGCGTGGAAGTTGGACGTTCGAACACTCCCGATTCGGTTGATTGGGAATCGGGCGCGACCGTTAGCCGCCGCAACACCGAAGCGGAGACCCCGTCAACGTTTGACTTCGGAGAAGTCGCTCATCTTTTGAAGCCCGGCAAAAACGTCTTTGCGATTCACGGAATGAACCGCTCGGCAAGCGGCAACGACTTCATGATCGCTCCGATGCTGTTTGGCGAGTCGGTTGAAGTTCGCGAAACTCCTGACATTGTCGTCGAAGATTCGACCTACGCGATCTCGGGTCGAGCTTGGATTGACATTCACCATCTGCAATTGCGTGGCCAAGACGAGGCATTGAAGGTCAAGTGGAACGACACGACGGAATGGTCTGCCGAGCTGAACCTGAGGCCTGGTCGAAACGAATTCGTTTTGGAAGCCGTCGACTTCAACGGAAACGTTGTCTCGTCAGAACCGATCAACATCGTCAGCAACGTTCAAATTGACGCCGATCTAAACGACGATGGAATCGTGAATGTCGTTGACGTTGACCTGCTAGCGGCTGCCATTCGAGGCCAAGAGTCTATCGCTGACTTAAACCGCGATAGCGTTGCTAACGTCCGCGACCTCCATTTTTTGATCGAAGATGTACTCGGCACGACAATGGGAGACGCCAATTTGGACGGTCGATTTGATTCGTCCGATCTGGTGCAAATCTTCGAAGCGAATGAATACGAAGATGGTCAGCCCGGAAACTCGACCTGGGCCGAAGGCGATTTCGATGGAGACGGCGACTTCACCACACGAGACTTCGTGACCGCGTTCATGAGCGGCGCCTATCAGGGTGGCGAAATAGGTGCCAAAATGAAAGCTCGTGATGGCGTGTCAGCATTCGCAGCGACTCGAGACCTGTTGTTCGCCGACGATTCACGCGACTGGTTGGATTGACTTGGTCACAATCAACGGCATTCGATTGCGCAATCTAGCGACTCGTCGCCGAGTTTGGGATAGAACCTGCTGCGATTTGCGGCGACTGAATGTGAAGGCATGACGCGTAACGTTAGAGTAGAGAAAATAAGAAATCTAAGGGCAATGACTGGAATTTGGCACAAAAGCCCAAGAATCTGGGAATATCGCAGCCAAGATAATTATCCAATAGGTTGAATGTTTGGTGCCACACTTGATTTACGACCGACGTTTAAGGCGATAGGATAACGCAGTCGTAAGCCAACGTTGGCTTTTATTAATCTTTGTTTCGAAAGGGAAATGAGATGACGCTAAAGCATCTGGCAGCATTTCTGATGCTGCTTTGCGCACTTGGTTGCCAGCCAAGTGACAGCGGCGACTCAGGCGCGTCCGATTCGGACGGCGGCGCAGCTTCCTCCACCGATACTGGTGGTGAAGAAGAAGCTGCCGCTGACGACTCGACAGCCCAAGTCGCTGATCCGGCAGAAGAAGAACTTCAACAAGTGGCATTTAAAGTCGACGGCATGCGTTGACCCAATGGCTGAGGCGGCCGAATTAAATCGGCTCTTGCCCAGTTACCGGGTGTAACTGTCGACGACGTAACAGTTGGATCAGTCACGGTCCAATGCAAGCCAAGTGAAATTGAAGCAGTCAAAGCTGCCATTGACGGAGAAGGCTTCACTGCCACGCTGCAATAAGTTCTTTTGAATCGGCTTTAGTAGTCGTTCATTAAAAATAAAAGGCGATCACAAAATGTGGTCGCCTTTGTTTTTGTGCAAACAGTGCGTTCCGGCGCGTCTACAAATCGAACGAGATCTGTCGTTTTCGTACGTCGACATCAAGCGAATGCAAGAGATTCTCGACACGTCGCTGCACCGATCGATTGTGACGGACGATCAGCCGATCGCTTAGCGTCTTTACAACGCACCCGTTCTTGTTCCACGAATCGACTTCAATCATGTCGTAGATCAATTGCGATATCTCGCTTAACTGAAGTTCAGAATCTGGAGTGTGATAGACAACGGTTACCGGTGGCGTTGGAGGTCGCTGGTATAGCGGCGCATCCTTTGGCAATGTGTTGTTGCTGTCTGATTGAGCCTTCCTCATCGTCTGCAGGAGCGAGTTGATTTCTTCCTGCACTTCCACTGTGTTGCTGCACACAATGACTCCTCGACTGGGAAATCCGAACAACGCTCCTTCACCCCCCACAATGTCCCACGAATCAGGAGCGATGATCGCGACGATTAGATCGATCAGCGCGTCATACTCAGCGCGAATGAGTTCTGGGTCCAGCGATTGCGGAATTTCGACCAGGCCGCGGGCATTGTGACACACCACCCGCAGTTTTGACGCGACTACATCGCGCGACGTCACTTGAGCGTACCCTTCCTCGAACGACGTCGTAAGATCCAGCGGATCTAAAACGATTTTCAAGGCAGAACTTGCCGTGATATTCCGCAGCTTCGTTGGCGGAATGTCCCAATCAGAGTTCATCCCGAGCTCGTCCAGAGCTTTGCGATCTAGCTCAATGTTGACGCCTGTCGATTGCCTAAAGTAATCGACCGCATCTTGTAGCGTAACATCCTGAAAGTCAACATCGACCTTCTTGCTCAGCCGCTGTTCCAATTCAGCATGGCTCTTCCCCAAAAACAGCGTACTCCCGCGATCGCCTTCGATCGATTTCGAATAATCCGGAAAGCTGCGAAGTTGAGTTAGCAACGCCGCGATCTGATCATGGATTTCCTGAACGTTCGAAACGACAAGCATTCCTTTGAAACCCTGAATCGAACCCTCACCTCCAACGTCATCCCAAGAATCGGGAGCGATCGCCCCGACAATGATATCGATAAGCGTATCGTAGTCGGCAACCGCTGCGGCGAAATAGCTGCTTCCACCGGCACCTCCATTTCGCAAGTTCGACGGTAGTTGCAGTTGGCACGGAGTTAACTGCAATCTGCCGGTTGAATCAGAGGTTGAAATCGAGGGAACTCGCGTGTCGGCAGGACCCTCTTCATCATTCGGCGCTTCGCCTGAGGGAGGAACGTCTTCACGAACCATCGGCTTGACCAGATCCCAGACAGGATACATCCGAGTCGTCAGCTTTCCGAAGACTCTGTCGTGAGTCGTAATAAGTAATACTTCATTGCGAATCGTGAATGTGAGATCAAGGTTGTCTAAGATTCGTTTCAAACCTGCTTTAACGGTCACGTCGTGCAATCTCATGTCCGCGATCATCGCATCGCCGGACAATCCCAATTCGTCTAAGGCGCGCACGTCCAGGACGACTGAACTCTCGATCTTCTGGCTCACGAAGTCTGCGATTTTGCTTAGGTTTGCACTAACGAACTCAAAGTCGCATTTTCTTTGTAGCGCAGCGTGAATCGCCTCCGCAGATTCATCCAGCGATTCCTCGGAAAATGAAACAGGCGCATCACCGCTTTGCTGTAATTGACTCGTTCCACTATCATTTCCATCGGCGACAACATCTGCGGAAACCTGTGCATTCGCATT
>JAGQPC010000804.1 GCA_020426925.1 Planctomycetales bacterium
CATTTGCGCGGACTGCGAGATGCAACCGGTCCGTTTTCGGAAAAACGCAGGGCGATGCTTAAAGTGAAAGAGCAGCTCGACTACTTAGTCAAAATGGATCCGCAGCACACTGGCTATCAGCGGCGCATGGCTGAGACCTGCCAAAGGCTGGGATCGCTCGAACAAGTGACGGGCACCGGGCGCAACCTGTTTCACAACAGAGAAATCGACGTTTCGCTTTACGACCCCGAACTGCTGGAACGCGCTCGATCGGTGCAACAAAAACTGGTCGATGCTGGGCAAGAACTTCCGTGGGTAGCAGTGGACCTTACAGATACGCTCAACGTGATCGCCTGCTTTCGGTTTTACACGACGGACGACTTGAGCTATCGCGAATGTGACACGCGTTCAGTCGAGATACTTGAGGAAATGGTCCACGAGTTTCCGGATCTTGAAAAGTTGCACATTACGCTCGCCATTCGATTAGCGGAATCGGCCAAACGTGATATGTCTAGGAGTGAATTCTTTTTGGCCGCGCAGTTGTTTGTCGAAGCAGCAAAGTACTACCGTCAATTCCTGATCAAGCGCCCGCACGACATTGGCACTCGCCTCGACCTCGGCGAAACGCTGATCCTCGCAGGACGATGCTACGAGGTGACCGGCGAGCAAGCCGATTCGGCCGAGAACTTCGCAGCAGCCCAAGAAGTATTGCAACAGCTCAAGAGGTTGGGCCCGTGTCCAAAGCACTTGCAACACAAGCTTCAACAATTTGAAGAAGCGTTGAATCAGGGCGACTCCACCGAATAATCGCGGTAACCGAAGCCAGCTGACCGCACACACCCTTCGTGCAATCACGTTTTAGAGCTGGCACGCTGCTCACTTTCGACCGATAATGAGGGTGTATTTCGAGTGAACCAAGCGGCGATTGCCGAACGAATCAATCATTGAGAACTGACTCTAGCAAGCATGTGGCGAGCATTTTTTTCTTTCTGGAAGACGTCGCCGGGAAAAAGCTGGGTGTCGTCTGCGCTGCTACACGTCGTCGCGATCGGTGCACTTGCAATTGTGTCAGCTGGTCACATCGACATGCAAACCATTCGCTTTGCGTCGGCAAAGCCCTCGGCAATCACGCTGGTGCTTACGCAAGCCGAATTGAAATCAGAGCAGATTACAAAGGAAGTCCGCGTTGAAGTTCAGCCATCCGAAGCAATCATTAACGACAAGCGGTTTGCGCCATCTCCAACGTCGTACGATTTGCCTGATGCGGAGGAGCTTGAAACACCATCATTGACAACTCGCACGCGGTCCGTCCGGACTCGGGTCGATTCACCAATCGATACTATTACAGACGGCACGATCGAGTTCCCGCGACACATCAGTCAACCGCAGCTCAGCGGCCAAGTTCCTTCAACGCCTGCGGTTGAAACGACGCTTCCAGAGTTTGGCAACAACCGCCCGCCCCATTATCCGCGAGCAGCGATCGCGCAAGGCTGGGAAGGAACTGTCCTGCTGCGTGTTCACTTGTCCTCGGACGGAACAGTAGCAGATGTTCAAGTTATCGAGAGCAGTGGGCATACGGTGCTCGACGGCTCCGCAGTGGCCGCCGTCAAACGCTGGACAGCGTCACCCGCGACGCGCGGGGGCAGGCCTGTTGAAACCACAATTCGTTTGCCCGTCAAGTTTCGGCTGCCGAAGCGATAAAGTAATTCACAGTCGACATTTGCACTAAACGTGCAACCCTCACTCTCCCTTTGGGCCCTTTGGGAGAGTCGCGGCGGAGAGGGTCGTTAGCGTGGACTACGTTTCGATCGCAAAGCCCTGGCGAGGCTCTCGCGCGACAAACGATTGGGCTTGAGCGTCGTTTACAAACGACTCGCTCGCCGGGTTCCATTCAACCGCACGATTGAGTCTGGCCGCAATGGCAGCCAAGTGGCAAGTGGACAGAGCACGGTGATGACTGTGCACGTCCGAAATGGGATCCTTCTTGTCGGCCACTGCTTCGAAGAAGTTGCGGAAGTGATCGACAAGCGAACGGTTCTTGTACACCTCTTCTAATGCTCCACCCGGCAGGGGATTTGACGCCAAATCGTCCACAGGTTTTCCTCGCAAACGTCCGCGGTTCACGAAGATGCGTCCTTGCGTTCCCTCGAACAGAATGCCGTTGTCGAGATCATGTCGAATTTCGATTTCTTTTCCATCCTCAAACGTGGCCGAAATTAAGAACTCAGTCGCTGTGTTGTATTGCGTGTCGTCGACCGGATAGCCATCTTTGAATTCAACAGGATGCTTGACCATTTTGGGAACGATGGAAACCGGGCCAGTGTCGGTCTTGTCCAAAGCCCAAGTCGCGATATCGACGTGATGAGCTCCCCAATCGGTTAGCTTGCCACCAGAATATTCATACCACCACCGAAATTCGTAGTGGCACCGAGACCAACTTTTAGTTTCTCCATTTGGACCAGCTTTGTAACGAAATGGAACCGCCTGAACCGGACCTTGCCACAAATTCCAGTCGAGATTCTTCGGAGGCGTGATTGCCGGCAAACTGGGACTTGTTGGACCGCCGCCAACGCTGCACGTTGCCTTTTTCACTTCTCCAATTCGACCATCGCGAATGACAGCAATTGCTTTGATGAATTCGGGATTGCTTCGCTGCTGCGTCCCGATCTGCACAATCCGGCCAGTCTTTTTGCAGATGTCGCTCATCAATCGACCTTCAGCGATGGTGAGCGTCATCGGCTTTTCGCAGTAGACATCTTTTCCGGCGAGCATCGCTTCAATCGCGATCTTGGCGTGCCAGTGTTCGGGCGTAGAAATGTGCACGATATCGATGTCGTCGCGGTCTATGATCGCTCGATAATCGGCAACGGAATCTGCGCTGGCCCCAGTCCATTCCTTCACGATTTCGCTCGCCATCCCTCGACGATCAGAGTCCGCGTCACAAACTGCCACGTAGTCGCCGTAGCGACGAACGTCCGGCGCAGAACCATATTGACTGTCAAGTCCGGTCGCCTTTTGATACCAGCGGCTGCCCGTTCCGACGGCTCCAATTCGTGGGCGGTCGTTCGCCGCTTGGAACCCGAACGCACGATCAGCTCGAGTCGCTCCAATCGCGGCGCCAGCAAATGCAAGCGTGGCCGTTTTGACAAAGTCGCGTCGTGTATTTTCTTTTGCGGTCATTTTTGTATTCCAAGATTCTAGCGTGGTCCATGCGATTCGAATTCGTCAGCGGACTACTCGTCCCGATCCAGAACCTTTCATCAACGCTTCGACTTCAGCACGAGTTGAAAAGTTGAAATCACCGCTAATCGAATGAGCCAAGCACGACGCCGCCACCGCAAATCGAATGGACGACTCCGGATCAGAGAGTTCGTCTGTCGTGCTTGCAAAAATCAGTCCAGCACCAAAGGAGTCTCCACCGCCCACACGATCGACGATATTGCGGATTTCGTAAGGGGCATATTCTCCGTTCGCGCCCACGGGAGCAAAAAACGCTGTGTCGGTTGCGGCGTCGAACAACATTCCTCCCCAATTGTTGTGTGAAGCTGAAATGCTTTCTCGCAGCGTGATGGCAACTCGCGACACGTTAGGGAACTGCTGCACAACTTTGCGTGCCACGTCTGGGTAACGGCTAACGTTCAGCGACCCTGACTCGACGTCTGAATCTTCGGCTTGAATCCCTAACACATCGTGACAGTCTTCTTCGTTCGCGATCACAACGTCCACGTAGGGCAACAGTTGTCGCATTGTTTCCCCTGCCAACTCACGAGGCTCGCAAGATGGATCCCATCGCCACAATTTTTTGCGGAAGTTCAGGTCACACGAAACTGTGCTGCCCTGTGCTTTCGCAATGCGAGCCGCATCGAGTGCCGATTCAAATGCAACTTGAGAAATCGCTGGCGTGATTCCGGTCGTATGAAACCATGTCGCGCCTTTGAGCGTTTCATTCCAATTGTATGCGGAAGACGGAGTCACACTAATGCTTGAGCCGGCGCGATCGTAGGTCACTCGGCTCGGCCGCTGATTCGCGCCCGTTTCCAGGAAGTACAATCCCAGTCGGCCATCGCCGCGAACGATATGATCAGTTCCGACTCCCATGTTTCGCACGGATCCGATACACGCGTCAGCGATATCATGATCAGGCAGTGCGGTGACAAAGTCAGCGTTCACGCCGAGCATCGCAAGCGACGCCGCAACGTTTGCTTCCGCTCCTGCGAAAGTTACGTCCAAACTGCCAGGCAGCGCCTGCCGAAATCTCAGAAAACCGGGAGGCGCCAACCGCCCCATGATTTCACCAAACGTCACAATTCTTTTCATTTGCTTTTCGACTTGAGTTTCGCGTTCAATATTATGTGCGGGAAGCGGCACACGCCGGATTCCTGGTTCTATTCCCCGCGAGCTTCATCGACTGCCCGCCGAGCGGCCGACGCGCGGTCGGTGATCACTTGCCAGTTTTCGCTGTTGATGTCTGATCGTGGGGCTAACCATGATCCACCGACGGCCATAATGTTGGCATCCGAGATGTATGTCGGCAAGTTGTCAATGTTCACTCCGCCAAGCGGCACGTAGCGAACGCCCAGATGAGCATACGGTGCGGCGAGACTCTTCAAATAAGTCAATCCACCTGACGGCTCGGCCGGGAAGAACTTCAGTTCGCGACAGCCAAGTTCGATCGCGCTCTCAACGTCTGATGGAGTGGCGATTCCCGGAGCGAATGGCAACCCCAATCGCTGGGCCTCACTGACAACGTTTGGATTCAAACCTGGTGCAACTCCGAACTTCGCTCCTGCTTCGACGACGTCAACAACTTGTTGTTTTGTCAGGATCGTGCCGATTCCGGCGAGCATTTCCGGAACGTCGCGACAGATTGTCGTCAGTGCTTCGATGGCGGCAGGCGTTCGCAACGTCAGCTCCATCACGTCGATGCCACCTTCCAATAGCGACTTAGCTAACGAAACCGCGTGTGCAGCGTCGTCAATAACCAAGACCGCGACAACGCCGCAAGCTTCGATTCGCGCTGAGATTTCTGATGGAAATTGGGAGTCCATGGATCGGCTTCTTTCTGTCAACGACTATCGAATCCCACCTGCTCGTCAGTGATTGTAGTGGAAGTTGCCAACTTCCCGGGCGTTTACATGCGTTCAGGGATCTTTAGCGAGAAACACCACAGGGAATCGAGGGATCAGTTGTGCTTTATCGCACACTACATCGACTATCCGCCAAGCCCCGCGCACTTAAAAGAACGTATCACCAGATGCGTGTCAATCACTCGGCAATTGACCACTGCTAAACTCTCAGCGAATACACGTCGCACCGGGAAAGAGAACCGTGAAAGAGACTCGACAATCCAAGCGTCTTTTGCAGTGTCAAATGCGGCTTGCCGTTGAGTCACCACCGCGGTGTCAGCCTAGCTTGCTGAGCGCATCGGCCGCGAATGCGATGTGAATATGAAGCGATCAACGCGAACGTACGCTTGAATACGAAACATGTGGACTATCCGAGCCATGCCCCCGATCTCAATCGTATGCGGAGTTCTGGCGGAAGTACCGTTCCGTTGACTTTTGGATGAGAGATTGTTTTGGAGACCACAAGGATGTTGGTTAAACAACGACTTCTGCTGACATGCACCAGTACGCTGGGAATACTGTTTCCGCTTACGACGTCCGCCACAGCAGTAGAAAACGCCCCAGTGCCGTACGTAGCGGCTAACTTTGCTTTTGAAGATTCGATCGTCATTGAGGAAGAGGATGCTACCGTCGCTAGCGATGCAGCGGCAGCTGATGCGGCTTCACCCGCCGAGTCCGCCGATGAGCAAAACGCACAATCCGCAGTGACCGGCAACGCTTGCTCTGTGTGTGCTCCGTGTGCCGTAACGTGTAGCTGCTCTTGCTGCACGGCTAAAAAGAAAGCTGCCGCAAATGCTAAGGCGGCCGGCTCGCACAAAGGAGTGTTCTACGCGAATGACTTTAGCTACCTAAAAGATCCGTGCTATTCAGGTGCGCTGTTAGGTGATGGCCTAAAGAACATAGCACTCGCGCCAAACTTGACCGTCGACTTTGGCGGCGAGTACCGGGCACGAATGCACAGTGAACATAACCACCGTGGCCTTGGGCTCACCGGAAACAGCGACGACTTCTTGCTACATCGGACGCGGATGTATCTAAATGCCAAAGCGGGCGAAAACATCCGCTTCTTTGGCGAAGTACTCGACGCGAACTCGAACTACGAAGCCGACAACCCACGACCGATCGAAGAAAACCGGTGGGACGCGCAGAACTTATTCATCGATGCAACATTGTGGAGCGAAGGCGCTACGAAGTTGGTTGCTCGCGGCGGCCGACAGGAAATCTTGCTTGGTGACCAACGTTACGTTTCGCCTCTGGACTGGGCTAACACCCGCCGAACATTCGATGGCGGACGCGTCATGTATTCTGGAGCCGAGTGGAATGTCGATGGATTTTGGCTGGCGCCTTTAGTTCGCGACACTCACAACTTCGACCGCGCCAACGAAAACCAAGCGTTCTACGGAGTCTACACCTCGTACAAAGGCGTGGCCGACGCGGCACTCGATTTCTACTGGATTGCATTCGACAACGATGCAGCCGGATTCCAATATGATTCGATTGGTTCCCGGTACAAAGGCAAGGTCAACAGCATGCTTGTCGACTTAGAAGGTGCCTATCAATTGGGTGACAACGTCGATGGTTCGTCGCACGATGCTGGGTTCTTCACAATCGGGCTAGGAAAGAAAATCGCCAACAGTGATTTTGATCCGACGACGTGGCTCTACTTCGATTGGGCGTCGGGCGACGATACGCAGGCCAGCGGCAACGGACATCACCACTTCCAACCGCTGGCCCACAAGTATAACGGCTTCATGGACCTGTTCGGACGCCGCAACTTAATGGATTTGAACTGGCTGACGACGATGCAGCTAACTGAAAAGGTGAAGCTGCTGTCGTGGTATCACAGCTTCTGGCTCGAAGACATCAATGACACTCCATACACTGTCGTGATGACGCCGTTTGCACCAGGCGTGGCTCCAGGTGCAAGCCACCTAGGACAAGAACTCGATTTGGTTCTGAGTGTCGGATTGAGTCCGCGATCCAACGTGCTGTTCGGCTACTCATACTTCTGGGCCGGAAATTACTTTGATACTCCTGGCTTGCCAACGAACGACGACGCGAACTTCTTCTACACTCAGTTCACGACAAACTTCTGAGAACATTTTTTCCAAGAACGCAGACTCTTTTCTCGAAGAGACAGCCGGTGGAAGTGCCGGCTGTCTTTTTTGTTTGCGCGCTTTGATTTGGGAAGGCGTGGTAGAATCGAAATCCTGCACCTGAATGCTCGCTCGTAGTCCCGCCTTCAGGCGGAATCTG